>CAIYZD010000311.1 GCA_903930585.1 uncultured Geobacteraceae bacterium
CCGCTGACTTAAGCATCAAAAAGCGTGCTTCCACTCAATTCGGGAAAAGGGCTATGGTCGATGTCATATTGGCGGCCAATGGATTTAAGCCAACCAGCAATAATGCCGGAAAGGTGATAAACGAACCACCATCACCAGCCAGAACATTCTGTGTACCAGCGTAAAAAACCAGCAAATGCAATGAAAAACAATGAGTAAAAATCAATATGTACAACTGGTATCAAGTGCTCCACGGTTTTGTGATAACGGCTCATGAGCTGAACTCAGTTGGCTCCATGCGCTCTTTATAGAGCAGCTACCCATACCGCTATAAGAGTATACATTGATGTGCCATATATACGAGCAAATAGTGAAATCGGATCATGACTAGGGGCCGTTCTCAATCAAGATTTTATTTCAACTTTCCGATAAAGAGGCATCAACCCTTTATCGGAGGTTACGATGGACAGAAGAGTATTACGCGACGACCAGTGGGAGAGAATAACCCCTTTATTGCCTGGCAAAGCAGCTGATTGCGGCGTAACAGCCAAAGACAACCGCCTCTTTCTTGAAGCAGTCCTTTGGATTATCCGTACCGGTTCTCCCTGGCGGGACATGCCACCCGAGTTTGGCCATTGGCATCGCGTGTATGTGCGGTATAACCGCTGGTCCCATAAGGGAATATGGAAGCGGGTTTTTGAAACCATTGCTGGTGATCCCGATCTGGAGTACCTGATGGTTGACGGTAGCATTGTCCGTGTCCACCAACATGGTGCGGCTCAAAAAAAACACAAGCAGAACAGGCCCAAGGTCGATCTCGTGGTGGATTGAGTACCAAGATCCATGCTGCGGTCGATGCACTTGGCAACCCGGTTCGCCTTCTGTTAACAGGGGGCCAGATATCGGATTACCAGAAGGCTGATGACTTGATAGAAGGCTTTCAGGCCGACTATGTCATTGCCGACAAAGGATATGATTCAGACGCCTTTGTACAGGCCATCAATAGCACGGGAGCGGAGGCAGTCATCCCGCCACGCAGCAACCGCAAGAAAATGCGTTCCTATGACGAAGAGTTATATAAAGACCGGAATCTGGTTGAGCGTTTATTTCAAAAACTGAAACACTATCGAAGGATTGCCACACGATATGAACGTCTGGCAAGAAACTACTTCTCAATGCTGGCGCTGGTTTCAACTGTCATATGGTTGGCATGATTGAGAACAGCCCCTAGTATAAGGGGCTCGGAACTTACCAATTACCGTTTTACGCCAGTTAAATTCCGAGTCCTCAAAGGATTTATTA
The DNA here is from genome assembly GCA_903930585.1 of uncultured Geobacteraceae bacterium. Classification (GTDB taxonomy): domain Bacteria; phylum Desulfobacterota; class Desulfuromonadia; order Geobacterales; family Pseudopelobacteraceae; genus JACRCG01. The sequence continues at coordinate 1,282 of CAIYZD010000311.1, forward strand.
TTGTGAAAAAGAGCACGTCACACGTAACACAGATATCCTCAAACAATTCGGTGAGCAACAACCTGCGCTCTCAGTTGCATTTTTCCTGTGATACCGGCCAGATATGGCTGCACGAACATCGCATGCTTCTGGTTCACGCCGATTCGCATGCGCAGATGCGCCGCGAACTGATAGAAACCCTCGGAAGGGACCGCGCACGTGGCCTCCTTATGCGCATGGGGTATGCGTCAGGTATGTCTGATTTTGAACTTGTAAGCATTACCCCCGGGGTTACCAGTGACCTGGAAGCATTTACGGCCGGCCCGCTACTTCATACTTTGGAAGGAATCGTAAAAACCATTATCATCAAGCTGGAAATCAACCGTAAATTGGGTAAATTTTACGTCGAATGTAGCTGGGAAAATTCGTGGGAAGCCCAGGCACACCTTCGTCGTTATGGGGAGGCTTCCGAGGCGGTGTGCTGGAATCTGATCGGCTATGCGAGTGGTTTTACCTCTGCTTTTATGGGAAAACCAATTCTCTGCAAGGAGGTCAAGTGTCATGCTATGGGTGCGGAGCACTGCTATCTTGTTGGCAAACCGGTCGAGGAATGGGAGGACGCAAGCGATTTTGCGCTGTTAACAAATCCAGATTCGATTGCCGACCAACTCAGGGGGCTTCAAACCCAAGTCGTGCAGTTGCGTTCCGCCATGGGTGAAAAAAAGTTACCCTCTGACATAGTGGGCAATTCACCGGCTTTTCTTGCAGCGTACGAGCTGCTGACGCAAGCAGCGGGAAGCCAGATCACGGTAATGCTGCAGGGTGAGACCGGGGTTGGCAAGGAAATTTTTGCCCGCACCCTGCACAGCATGGGTAACCGTTGCAAAGAATCGTTTATAGCCATCAATTGCGCAGCCATCCCGCACGACCTTGTGGAATCCGAACTGTTCGGTGTGGAAAAAGGCGCCTATACCGGCGCACACACCTCCCGTGCCGGTCGCTTTGAGCGAGCCGATGGCGGCACGCTGTTTCTTGACGAGGTCGGCGACCTCCCTCTTTCCGCGCAAGCAAAGCTGTTGCGCGTGCTTCAGGAGGGCGAAGTTGAGCGCCTCGGTGGAACCAAAACATACAAGGTAAGCGTGCGACTGGTCACGGCGAGCAACATCAACCTGAAGCAACTGGTCGAAGAGGGCAAGTTTCGGTCTGATCTGTATTTCCGGCTCAACGCATTGCAGATCAACATTCCGCCACTCAGAGAACGCTCAATGGATATCTTGCTCCTAGCCAAGAGTTTTCTTAAGAAATATTCTGCGATCAGCGGGAAAACGGTGCGCGGATTTTCCGCCAAGGCCAAACTGGCGTTACTTGCGTACCAATGGCCTGGCAACATCCGGGAACTGCAAAACGCCGTGGAACGGGGTGTTATGCTCGCTCCGAGTGGCACTAAGATCGGGATAAACCATTTGTTTCCTTCATACAGCAATGATGATTCACTTGATTTTGGACTTAATGCCAAAGGCGGACTGAGTATCAGCCAGAGGGAAAGCGGTAAAGACTTTTACGAAGCCATTTTGAGCGGCAAGATTACGCTTGAGCAGGCCATCACCCTGTCGACGGAAGCCGCTGTTGATAAAGCAAACGGCAATCTTTCCGCAGCGGCGAGGTTACTTGGTGTGACACGATCGCACCTTGCCTATCGCCTTGAGCACCAACAGGAAAAAGCAATTAAAAAGTCTGCGAAAGTCAAGTAAGATGTACCACATTTAGGAGCAAGGCCATCCGGGTACGGAGGTCTTGCTTGCTGCCGATTCAACATGGCCATAAGAACGGCATTATCTCTTCATGGCATCGTCCAGTAGTTACAGGCACAGAATCCCTCCCCACATCACACATGCGCCGTGATCCGATACGATTGCTGTTTTACTGCAAAATTTGCTGTTAAAAGCATCTTGTATCGTTTAAGATGCCATAATAAAATGGACTGATACAGGTGGCTAATGTGGTACACAATTAGTTGAATGCAGTGCTGTTGCACATTAATAAAAAACCGAGGGGGACGAAATGGAAAAGCTGAAGGTTCATTACAGTGAATTAGGGTTATCCAACACCAAAGAGATGTTTAGCAAGGCGATGGCCGGTAAATATGCCATTCCTGCATATAATTTCAATAACCTCGAACAGCTTCAGGCGATTGTTACCGCCTGTGTCGAGACCAATTCACCGGTGATTATCCAGGTTTCCAAGGGGGCGCGCAGTTACGCAAATGAAACCATGCTTCGCTGCATGGCGATGGGGGCCGTGCAGATGGCTCGTGAAGCAGGCTCTACTATCCCGATATGTCTGCACCTTGATCATGGAGATACGTTTGAACTGTGCAAGTCCTGTGTGGATAGCGGTTTTTCGTCGGTCATGATTGACGGCTCACACCTCCCGTTTGAAGAGAATGTGGCGCTTGCCAGAAAAGTTGTCGAGTATGCCCATCAGTTCGATGTTACGGTTGAGGCGGAGCTGGGCGTTCTGGCGGGTATCGAGGACGAGGTCTCGGCGGAACATTCCACCTACACGAAGCCGGAAGAAGTCGAAGAGTTTGTCAAACAAACCGGTGTTGACTCCCTGGCAATTTCCATCGGCACCAGCCACGGTGCCTATAAATTCAAAGCCGGTCAACCGGTCCCACCACTCCGGTTCGATATTCTGGAAGAGTGTGAAAAACGTATTCCCGGCTTTCCTATCGTTCTGCATGGCGCCTCATCGGTGGTGCAGGAGTATGTCGAACTGATCAACCAGTATGGGGGCAAACTTGAAGGGGCGGTTGGTATCCCCGAAGATCAATTGCGGCAAGCGGCAGCAAGTGCCGTATGCAAGATCAATATCGATTCGGACGGCAGGTTGGCGGTAACCGCCAAGATTCGTGAGTACTTTGCCAAGGATCCCAAGGAATTCGATCCGCGCAAATACCTGGGTGAAGCACGTAAGGAACTGGTTAAGCTGGTAAAACACAAGAACGAAGCGGTCCTCGGTTCGGCTGGAAAAGCCTGATCTGAACAGCTCAATGATACTGCAGGAGGTAACGGATGAGTACCCGTAAGTTTTCTCGTGTACAATTTAATGTCGGGGCGACCATCAAGGTCGCGGAGCGACAGTTTCAGGGCGCGGTAGAAAATCTCAGTATGACCGGTATGTTTCTGGTGACCGGCGAACAGCTTGCCTTGGAAGAACATGTAGATATTACGATAATTCTTACGGGTACTTGTCCGGAAATCGCCGTTACTTTTGCAGGTGTAGTCACCCGGATAGCCGAACATGGCGTCGGGTTCACCTTCGAGAAGATGGATCTTGATTCGTACATGCATCTTAAGAATATCATCGCCTACAATATTGATGACGCGGAAAAGGTCATGGAAGAGATTGGGCATTCGATCGATGAGAAATTTGCTTCAGAGAAATAAAGATTGGGCACGGGATTGAGGACGGCTCCATGAAAAGGCATTCAACTCTGTTTTCTGCCGGCGGTTTTCTGCTTGGTATTTCTGCTCCTATCGGCTGGATTGCCATCAAACTGCTCTTTTATTATGACGTCAACGGTAGTTTCTTTGAGCAGATTTTCGGCGACATCGTGAAAGACGGCGAACACTTTGCGATGTACAGCTATATGGGAGGCGGAACCGCCATGGTTCTTGCCACTCTTGGATTCATGATCGGCAGGAATGGCGACGAACTTCGTGCGCGTGCCTCCGAGCTTAATATCCTTCACACGGAAGTCGGTGAGCAGAAAGAAATCTTCGAAAATCGCTACAAGGTGCTGGACAGAAACATCAAAAACTTTCATCAGATCAGCAGTAAGATCCAGAAATCGCTCAATCTCAATGAAGTGCTGCTGCTTTGTGCCGAGGGGCTGCACAATGTGTTGGGATACGAACGAGTCAATATTCTCATAGCCGAAGAGGGTGGACTTCGTTTCTTTGCCGCTGTCGGGACGGAGGGGTTTGATCCGTCCGGAGTTGTTTTGCCGATAGATGCGAGCATTGGGGTTATCGGAAAATGCTTTCTGGAGCGTAAGGTATACATGATTGATGATATCTCGCGTTATCCCGATGACTACCATGTGAAACCCCCCAACGATAACATGGCGCCGCTACGGTCAAAGAGCTTTATCATCTGTCCGATCGTCGTAAAGAACAGTTCTATCGGGGTATTCGGGATCGATAATAAAAACAGTCATCGCGCCCTTAATGACTCGGATGTCGATACTATTCTGCTTTTTGCCGATCAGGTGGCATCGGCTATCACCCGCATCAATTTGCTGAAGTCGATCGATACACTTACCTCGGAAATGGAGAGCTCGTTCAAGTTTTTGCTGGCAAGCCGTGACCAATATTCGCGCAATGTCGGTAATCTGCGTGATGGTGTCGATTCTGTCGCTGACGGCACGTCCATCATTGCATCCGCGTCAGAAGGTGTTATGGCATCGATTGACGAAACCAGTTCCGCTGTCAACGAGATTTCGGTTGCGATCGAGGAGGTTACCCGCAACCTGGATCATCTGGCAGGGGTTGTCCACCAGTCGGCATCGGCAATGGAGCAGATCCTCAGTACCATCGGCAATGTTGAGCAGAATGCGGCCATTTCTCATGAAGTTTCGCATCAGGTAAAACAACGCGCTGAAGAGAGTCGGGCGGTCGTTACGGAAACCATCACCGCTCTTGACGAAATAAAGCACTCGGTCGGTCTTTCATTTGACGCTATTCAACGGTTGGCTGAAAACAGCACCCGTATTGAAAATATAGTAAGTGTCATCAACGATATCACCAAACGTACCAACCTGCTGGCACTGAATGCGTCCATCATTGCCGCCCAGGCGGGCGAATACGGAAAGAGCTTCGGCGTCGTCGCCGATGAAATCCGCAATCTGTCGCTTCAGACCGGTCATTCGACCGGTGAAATCACCTCCATCATCGAAGAGATCATGACTGAGTCAAAGACTGCTGCCAATAATATCAGGGTCAGCAAGGAGCTTGTACAGCGCGGCGTTGAATTGGGGTATACCACGGGGGAATCGCTCAAAGCCATTTTTGACAGCTCCACGTGTTCTCTTGAAATGACCAAGCAGATCAAACAGGCGACACAAGAGCAGGTGGGCAGCGTTCAACTGGTTGCGCGCTCCATGGAAGAGGTCAGTTCCATGACTTCCCAGATTTTTGCCGCGTCGACCGATCAATCGAGGGCCACCAAGAGTATAGCCAGATCGATTGAAACGATCAAGGATATGACTCATGAAATGGTTCACTCCACGTCGCGTCAGGTTGATGACGGCAAGCTGATTCGTCGCAATGTGGAATCGGTCGGCGTCATGGTTGCCGAAATGTTTGATAACATGGAGATGCGCAGAGCGCAGAGCGCTGAGGTTGTCAAGGAGCTGGAGCAGATGAAAAACCTGACCGGCCCACACTGAACTCAATTATAACGGATGGGAAATAGCTGGTAGCAAGTAGCACATTTTGAAGGAGATTTATGAGAAAAAAGACGACGATACCCGATATAGTGAAAATGAAATCGAACGGGCAGCGTATAACGGTCTTGACTGCATACGATTTCCCGTTTGCGCGCCTCGTTGACGGCGGTGGGATAGATATCATTCTGGTGGGTGATTCGGCCGGTGTTGTTTTTGCCGGCCACGATACAACGCTGCCGGTTACCATGGATGAGATGCTGTATCATGTGCGGGCCGTGAAGCGTGCCGATCCCAAGGCCCTCGTAGTCGCCGACATGCCGTTCATGTCATATCAGACCGGTATCGAGGATGCCTGCCGCAATTGTGGCCGGATGATCAAAGAAGGTGGCGCCGAGGCGGTCAAGGTTGAAGGGGGGAGCAACATGGCCCACGTTGTCCGGGCGGTATCGTCGATCGATATCCCGGTCATGGCGCACATCGGTTTGACTCCGCAGTCGGTTCACCGTATGGGGGGGTACAAGGTCCAGGGACGCAACGATCAGGCTGAGCGGATCATGGACGATGCCTTGGCCGTACAGCATGCCGGAGCCTTTGCCGTTGTGCTGGAGGGGATTCCGGCAGCGCTGGCGGCTGAAATCAGTGCTGAGCTGACCATTCCGACTATCGGTATCGGGGCCGGCCCTTCCTGTGATGGGCAGGTGCTGGTGATCCATGACATTCTCGGGCTCTGTGAAAAATACTCCCCCAAATTCGTCAAGCGCTATGCCGATCTGGCTCCTCTTATTTCCGATGCCGTAACCCGGTATGTTGCCGAGGTTCGGAGCGGTGAGTTTCCGACAGAAGAGCATTCATTCAGCTGAGCGGAGTTGAAGCCAAAGGAACGATATGCAGATAATAAACAGTATTTTCCATATGCAGGCGCTTGCAATCGCCCCAGAACGGGGTGAGAGGCGTATTGCTCTTGTTCCCACCATGGGGTTTCTGCATGAAGGGCACGCCTCTTTGCTGCGTGAGGGGCGCAGACGGGGCGACGTCCTGGTGCTCTCGATTTTTGTCAACCCGATCCAGTTTGGGAAAAACGAGGATCTGGACCGCTATCCGCGCGACCTGGAACGGGACTGTCAGATTGCCGAAGCATGCGGAGTTGATATAGTCTTCATTCCGACTGCGGAAGAGATGTATCCGCCGGGGTTCCAGACCGGGGTTACCGTCCGGGATATTGCCCTGCCGCTTTGCGGCGCCAGCCGTCCGGGGCACTTTGACGGCGTGGCAACGGTCGTTACCAAACTGTTCAATATTGTCCGTCCCGACGTGGCGCTCTTCGGTTGCAAAGATTTTCAACAACTGGCGGTTATCCGCCGTATGACGGCGGATCTGAATTTGCCGATCGAGATCGTCGGCATGCCGATTGTGCGCGAGGCGGACGGCCTGGCGATGAGTTCGCGCAATGCGTACCTGTCGCCGTTTGAGCGGCAGAGCGCACTTTGTCTGTTTCGTGCCGTTAAACGGGCCCGGGAGCTGTATGCTGCCGGAGAACGTTCAGCAGTTGCTCTGACGATGGAAACGCGTGCCGTTATTGAACAGGAAGCGGCTGCTGCCATTGAGTACGTCGAGTTCCGTGATGGCGCGTCGTTGTGTGAGCTGGAAGCTGTTGACGGCAGTACCGTGCTGGCTCTGGCAGTGAAAATGGGGCAAACCAGACTGATCGACAATACCGTGCTTGGTGAGGAGTTGTAATAAATACTGAGCAGTCCCGATGGGGCGAAATGTATTGGCAGGTAACAAAAAAAGAGACGCCCCCATGGAGCGTCTCTTTTCAATCACATCTATTGCTTCAGGCAGGTCAGGCGTTGCCGGCTTTTGCCCGTTCCGCTTTTTTCAGCAGTGCCGAGGCCAGCGGGTGAGAGTTGATTTCGGCATACAGGTTTGCGGTATTACCGGTTGGTGTTTTGATCGCCGGATTTGCGCCCCCCTCAAGGAGTGCCTGCACCGTCTGGTTGCACCCGTAAATGGCAGCCAGCATCAGCGGCGTGTGCCCTTCCCGGTCGCGGACATCAATGTCAGCCCCTTTTTCAATAAGCATTCTGGCAATTTCGGTATGCCCGTTGGCAGCGGCATAGTGGAGGGCGGTCTTGCCTTTATCGCTGCTGGCGGTTATGTCGGCGCCGCGGTGCAGCAGATCCTGGACAAAATCCTTGAGCCCCTCTTTTGAGGCGCTGATCAGTGGGGTGTGGCCATGACGGTCTTTCGCATTCACGCTTTCCATGTTTGACTCCTCCCGTGCTTACATGATCGGGCAGCAGTGCCCGTAAAGTATCGCTTCAATGCAACTCCATGAAAATAACACTTTTTTCTCTATATCATATTTTCATAGTGAACACCATGCGCTTTTGAAAATAATATGAAAAATATCATGCCGGAATTAAGTGCTTGAATCTAAAGGGTTCGTAACACTATAATGCTGGGTCCAAGGAGAGCGTTACCATGCAGGTAGTTCATGCCGAATTCATAAAAAGTGCTGCAAAACCGAAAGATTATCCGCCCCCGGGGTTACCGGAGGTGGCGTTCGTGGGGCGCTCCAACGTCGGTAAATCGTCACTGATCAACGTGCTGGCAGGACGTAAGGGGCTGGTGCGAACCAGCTCTACGCCAGGCAGGACGCAGCTGATCAATTTCTTCGATATTAACGGCATCCTGACCCTGGTTGATCTCCCCGGTTATGGGTATGCCAAGGCGCCTCCTGAATTGCGCAAGCAGTGGGGACCGATGATCGAGTCGTATCTCTCCATTCGTGAATCGCTCAAAGCGGTCGTACTTATCCTCGACATCCGACGGGTGCCATCCGATGGCGACCTGCAGATGCTGCGCTGGCTGGAGATGTACAATATCCCGCCAATACTGGTTCTGACCAAGTGCGACAAGTTGTCAAAAAATGAGCAGGCCAGGCAGCGATCTATCATTGCTTCCGCCATCAAACGTGACAAAGGGATGCTGCTTCCCTTTTCCGCTCTTTCCAAAGAGGGGCGTGACGGCATCTGGAACGAGATCGGCGCCGTGCTGGAAATACAGGGGAATCAGCAGCCATGAAAAAGACCGCCTCGAAAACAACCGCTGCTCCCATGCCGGATATGCAAAAACGTCCGGATACCCGCCGTATTCCGATAGCCAAGGTCGGAGTCAAGGACATTACCTATCCGATCGTGGTGATGGACAAGAACCGAACTCTGCAGCATACGGTTGCCAGGATCAATATGTATGTTGATCTGCCGCATCAGTTCAAGGGTACTCACATGAGCCGTTTTGTGGAAATTCTCAACAAGTACCGCGAGCAGATTGCCCTTGATAAACTTGAGACGATTCTCGATGAAATGAAATCAAAGCTCGGTTCGGACAGTGCCCATCTTGAGATCCAGTTCCCGTATTTTATCGACAAGGCCGCGCCGGTGTCCGGAGCAAAAAGCCTGATGGAGTATACCTGCGAATTCAATGCGTCCATGACGGACCACCTCGATTTCATTCTCGGCATCAAAGTGCCGCTTACCTCGCTCTGCCCCTGCAGCCGGGAGCTGTCCCGTTTCGGGGCCCACAACCAGCGGAGCATTATGACGGTGCGGTTGCGTTACCGTGACTTTATCTGGATCGAAGACCTGGTGGAACTGATCGAGCAGTGCGGCTCCAGTCCGCTCTATTCACTGTTGAAACGCGCCGACGAAAAGTTCGTCACTGAGCACGCCTTTGAAAATCCCCGCTTTGTGGAGGACATGGTACGCGAAGCCTATTCGCGTCTTGCGGCGCTTGATAACATTATCTGGTTCTCGGTGGAGGCGGAAAATTTCGAGTCAATCCACAACCATTCCGCGTATGCCGCGGTGGAACTGGATCGGAGATGAAAAGAATTAGCTCCCAATCCGATGATGTTTTGGAAAACGCGTCACCGCTGGTCGCCAGGTAGTCAGGTGTCATTAAGGGAAATGAAATGAAATCATTTGGTATCATCGCTGCGGTTCCTCAGGAAATTGAGCTGCTGGAGAAGGCGCTTGAAAAATCCGAAACGGTGAAATCGGGCGGGTACGACTATCTGGAAGGGACTATCGGTAATCTGGCGGTTGTCATCTGTGCCGGAGGAGTCGGCAAGGTCAATGCGGCGGCAGCCACCGCCGTTATGATCGACCGCTATAATCCCCGGCTTGTCATTAACACCGGCTGCGCCGGCGCCTATATCGGCAGCGGCCTTGCGGTCGGCAGTCTGGTTGTGGCGAGCGAGGAAGTTCTGGCGGATGATGGTGTGGTGGTTGCCGAAGGGTGGAAAGATCTCCATTTCATGAATCTTCCCTCCGTAACAGCGGAGGGGAGAAACTGTTACAATATACTTCCTCTTTCCCGAGACGCCTCGGAAAAGGCACTGCAACTGGCAGATGACAATGGTGTGTCTCTTATATGCGGCCGCTTCGCGACCGTTTCAACCTGTAGCGGCACCAGTCGGCGCGGGGGAGAGCTTGCTGCTCTCTGGAACGTGCTGGCGGAAAGCATGGAGGGGGCGGCGGTGGCTCAGGTCTGTCTCAATTGCGGAATTGATTGCCTTGAAATCCGGGGAATCAGTAACATGGTGGAAGAACGTGATCTGAAAAGGTGGGACATGCCGAGTGCGGTTGGAGCGGCCCAGCGGTTCGTGTTACAGTATATTGAGGAGATGGGGCGGTCGGCGTTGTAATTCTCACCGTGTCCCGAAAATTGCCGTGCCAACCCGCACCAGGGTAGCCCCTTCCTGAATCGCCGCTTCAAAATCGCCTGACATCCCCATGGAAAGTTCCGTCATATCAACGCCCGTAATCCGTTCGGCGGCAATAGCCTCCGACAGTCGCCGCAGCTCGGCAAAACAGGGGCGCGCCGCCTCCGGGTCGTCGAAGAAGGGGGGCATCGTCATCAGCCCCCTTACCCTGATGTTCGGGAGCAGGGCAGATTCCCGAACCAGTTGAATCGCTCCCGCCTCGGTTGTTCCTGACTTGGTCTTCTCGCCGGAAATATTGACCTGTATCAGCACGTCGCAGCTTTTGCCGAGTTTCCCCCACTGCCGGTCAATCTCCGTGGCCAGTGAAATGCGGTCGACCGAATGGATGAGCGCCACCTGACCGGCAATATATTTGACCTTGTTGCTCTGCAGATGGCCGATGACGTGCCATTGTACGGCTTCGTGCACTTCAGCCAGTTTTGGCGCCAGCTCCTGGACGTAATTCTCGCCAAAAACCGTCTGTCCTGCCTGGAAAGCAGCAACGATATCCGCAGCCGGGCGGGTTTTCGATACCGCAACCAGGCGGACAGAGTCGGGATCGCGACCGGCCTGAACAGCTGCCGCACGGATGCGTGCGTTGATCAGTGCAAGATTGCCGGCAATGGTCATGGACGATTACTCCACTGCCTGCAAGGTTTGCAGCACTTCATACAATTCCGTCATCGGCAGGCCGATGACGTTGGTGTATGACCCGTTGATCGAACGGACAAAATGCACCGCGCCCCCCTGGATTGCATAGGCGCCAGCCTTGTCCATCGGGCAGCCGGTGGCAATATATGCGGTGATCTCTTTTGGCTCCAGCGTCTTGAAGGTTACTTCCGTGCAGACGTTGCGGCTGACGTGGACGCCGCTGGTTTTATCGAAGACGGTGAAGCCGGTAATGACTTCGTGATCGCGTCCGGACAGTCCGGACAACATTCGTTGTGCATCGGCCGCATCGGTCGGTTTGCCGAGAATGGCGCCATCCAACACCACAATGGTGTCGGCTCCAATGAAGTAACGACCGTCGTTTGTCGCCGCAACCGCATCTGCTTTTTCGCGTGAGAGGCGCATGACATGGTCGGCGGCCGCTTCTCCCGGCAGTGCATCTTCACAGATATCAGCCGGTACGACATGAAATGGAATGCCTGCCAGTGTCATTAGTTCGGTGCGGCGCGGCGATGCCGACGCCAGGATTATTGTCCCGTGATTATTTTTCATCTTCTTCCGCTTTCCGCGCGTCTTCGACAGCTTTTTTCCGGGCTTCTGCCCGCGCTATACCCGCCTTGTGTTCTTCCTCCATATCCTGCCAATGCTTGGTCCAGTCCGTTTTGCGCACGTAATGCAGTACGAACACCCCCGGAATGATGACACATCCCCAGAAAATATTCATGGTTGCATCGTGGAGGATGCCGAATACCAGCGAAGCAATACCCATCACCAGCAAAAACGCTTCCATTGACAGAATCCGCCCTATCAGAGAGGCTTTCTGAATCTCTTTCTGTCCATCATGCGTCATGTGATTTCTCCTTCCAGGGAAACATTTTACCCGGATTTAATATGTAATTCGGATCAAGAGCCGCTTTGATGGCTTTCATCGCGGCAATCTGGTGCGGCGAAAGTTCCAGCTCGATATAGGGCGCCTTGGAAAGCCCGACCCCATGTTCACCCGACATGGTGCCATTCAGATTCAGAGCGGCCTGAAAAACATCACGAATCGCTTCATGCGCTTTTTCGTCCATACCGGGAACAGCTTTATCGACCATGATATTGACGTGAATATTGCCGTCACCGGCATGACCGAAGTTGACGATCGGAATATCGTACTTCGCCTGGATTTTCTCGATGGTGCGAATAATATCCGGGACTTTGCTGCGCGGCACCACGACATCTTCGTTGTATTTTGTCGGATTGATATCTCGTAGTGATGGCGACACCAGTCGCCGTACCCGCCAGAGTTCTTCCGATTCGGCGGCGTCTTTGGCGGCGCGGAACTGCACGAGTCCCAGCGGTTTGATCAGTTCATGGATCTGCGCCGCCTGCTTCTCGATCAGGTCGCGGTCACCATCCACCTCAATCAGCAGCACCGCCCGCCCTTCAGCCGGAATGCCGAGGCTGAAGCGCCTCTCGACGCATTGCAGGGTAGCATAGTCCATGAATTCGAGCGTGGTCGGGATGATCTTGTTGCCGATAATCGTCGAAACCGCCTTGGCGGCGCCGTCGATGGAATCGAAGATCGTCAGCATGGTCTTCTTGGCATCGGGAAATGGCAGGATCTTGAATATGATCTTGGTGATCACCCCCAGCGTTCCTTCACTGCCGCAGAGCAGGCGGGTCATGTCGTAGCCGACTACCGCCTTGTAGGTTTCGCCGCCGGTGCGGATAATCTCACCGGTCGGCAGTACTACTTCGAGCCCCATGACGAAGTCGCGGGTGACGCCGTATTTGACGCAGCGTGGTCCGCCTGCATTTTCGGCGACGTTTCCTCCCAGGGTGGAAAACTTGAGAGAAGCCGGATCAGGCGGGTAGAAGAAGCCGAGCTTTTCAACCGCCATCTGGAATTGTTCCGTCACGACTCCCGGTTCAACCTCGGCAATCAGATTTTCGGTGTCGATCCGGAGAATGCGGTTCATCCGGGTTGTCACCAGCACGACCCCTCCCCCTTTGGGGAGCGAGCCTCCGGTAAAGCCGCTGCCGGCGCCACGCGGGAACACCGGGAAATTTTCCCGGTTTGCCAGCTTCAGAACAGCTGAAACCTCTTCAGGGTTGGCCGGGTGGACGACCGCATCCGGTAAGAATTCCATCTGGGTGGCGTCATAACCGTAGCAGATCATATCCTGTTTAGTGGTTGTTATATTGTCGGAACCGACAATAGATGTCAGTTCATTGATCAGATGCGCTGCAAGCATGGGTGATCCTTTCCGTGAAAATTCAACGGGAAGGATACATGATATGGCGGTAACAGTGCAAGGCAGTTCTGCGTGAATAAAAAAGCCTTTTCATGGTTAAAATGAAAGAGCTCGTATAGTATGATTGCAAGCCACGCCCTTTCAGGGCTATTATGACCTAAAACAGTGAAAGAAGAAAACCATTGGCACTTATATCGCTTCGCAGCATAACTCTGGCCTTCGGAGGCCCCCCCATTTTTGACGGCATCAACCTGCAGATCGAATCGGGTGACCGGCTCTGTTTGATGGGGCGCAACGGCAGCGGTAAATCGACGCTGCTGAAACTGATCGGCGGCGAGCTCACCCCGGAAGGGGGAGAGGTGCAGCGGCAACAGGGACTCAAGGTGGCGCAGCTTACCCAGGATGTGCCGCAGGGTTTGTCCGGAAATGTTTTTGACGTGGTCGCATCCGGTATGGGCACGGCCTCTGCCGTGCTGGCGGAATACCACCATGTCAGCCACCAACTCGCCCATGACAGTAGTGACAAACTGCTGGCCCGCCTGGAAGCGCTGCAAAAAGAGCTGGAGGAAAATGACGGCTGGAGTCTGCACCAGGAGGTGGAGCGGGTCCTGAACCGGCTCGATCTTGATGCCGAGGCCGAATTCACCGCGCTTTCCGGCGGCACCAAGCGGCGGGTGCTGCTGGCCCGTGCCCTGGTGTCCAACCCCGATATCCTGATCCTGGACGAACCGACCAACCACCTCGATATCGACACGATCCTCTGGCTGGAAGAGTTTCTCGCCAAAAACGTTAAAACAGTGCTGTTCGTCACCCATGACCGCGCCTTTGCCCGGCGGCTGGCCAACCGGGTGGCCGAGCTGGATCGGGGGCGGATCTACGCCTTTTCATGCGGTTACGATGAATTTGTCGAGCGTCGCGAAGCGTTGCTGGAGGCGGAGATAAGCCGTCAGGCATTGTTCGACAAGAAGCTTGCCCAGGAGGAGGTCTGGGTCAGACAGGGGATCAAAGCCCGCCGTACCCGTAACGAGGGGAGGGTTCGGGCGCTGAAGAAACTGCGTGAAGAATCCCGTCAGCGACGTGAACGGCAGGGATCTGCGAAAATCCAGCTGCAGGTAGCGGATCGTTCCGGGGCGCTGGTGGCCGAGGCGATCGGAGTGACCTTTGCTTATGACGGACGGGCGATTGTAAAGAATCTCTTCACTACGATCATGCGGGGTGACCGGATTGGCATCATCGGCCCGAATGGTTCGGGCAAGACGACGCTGCTTCGTCTGCTGTTGGGCGAACTGGAACAGCAACTGGGGGAGATCAAGCTGGGAACCCGCCGCGAGGTACTCTATTTCGACCAACTGCGCGAACAGCTGGATGTGAACAAAAGCGTGCAGGAGAATGTGGGCGAGGGGAATGACACGCTTATTATCAACGGTCAGCCGCGCCATATAATCGGCTATTTACAGGACTTTCTGTTCTCGGCGGAACGGGCCCGTTCGCCGGTCAGCATCCTGTCAGGTGGTGAACGTAACCGACTGCTGCTTGCCAAGCTCTTTACCAAGCCGTCCAACATCCTGGTTATGGATGAACCGACCAACGACCTTGACGCCGAAACGCTTGACCTGCTGGAAGAGCTGTTGATGGAATACCCCGGCACGCTGCTGCTGGTCAGTCATGACCGTGAATTTCTCAATAATGTGGTGTCGAGCACCCTGGTGTTGACCGGTGACGGTTCGGTGCGGGAGTTCGTCGGCGGTTATGACGACTGGCTGAGTCAGGCAGCTGATGAAGTGGCTGCTCTTTCCCCTGTTCCGCAAAAAGCGCTTCAGGAAAAGGGGAAACCGCAGAAAGAGAAGGCCCGTAAACTCTCCTTCAAGGAAGAACGTGAATTGGAGGCGCTGCCGGAGCGGATTGCCGCTATCGAAAAGGAACAGGGAGCGCTGCACGCCCGCCTGGCAGATCCGGAATTCTACAAGAGCGCCGGTGCCGAAGTTACTGTTGTCAATAGCCGTCTGGAAGAACTGGAGCAGGAACTGGAATCGGCATTTGTGCGATGGGATGAACTGGAAAGTTTGAAAGGGTAGAATTATTCTCTGACCGGCATCCGCAGCAGCAGTGTTGCCACGCTCAGCGCCGTTACCGTCAGCAGCATGATCATCGCCGCCACCCCGTTCCAGCCGAACTGTTGCCAGAAGATTCCGCCAACGGTACCCGAAATACTTGAACCGAGATAATACGAAAAGAGATAGAGCGATGATGCCTGGGCCTTGGCGGTCCGGGCGCGCCGCCCGACCCAGCTGGATGCAATGGCGTGGGCGCAGAAGAAGCCGCAGGTAAAAACTCCCACCCCCGCAACAATCAGCGGCAGTGAATCAGACAGGGTAATCACAGTCCCCGCCAGCATGGTAGTCAGGGTAAGCCGAAGCATGAATGGACGGCCGAACCGGTTGATCAGGCTGCCGACGATCCCCGCGCTGAACGAGCCGAGCAGGTAGACAAGAAAAATCAGGCTGACCTGAAACCGGCTGAGTGTGAAGGGGGGCGCCAGCAGGCGGAACCCGATGTAGTTGTAAAGCGAGACGAAGCCCCCCATGGAGAGGAAGGCCAGCGCGTACAGGCAATGCAGCCCGGGATCGCGCAGGTGCTGGAACAGCGAGGTAACCAGGTAGCGGAGCTGAAACGGGCGCTGCCGGAAGTTGGCGGAGGGGGGGAGCATCTTCAGGAACAGCAGGCTGAGCAGCAGGCTGATGACGCCGATCACAGCAATTGCCGTGTGCCACGGCATGTACGAGCAGAGCAGCGCCGATCCGATCCGTCCCGACATCCCCCCCATGGCGTTGCCGCTGATGTAGAGCCCCATGGCGTGGCCGATGGCCTGGGCATCCATTTCCTCACCAAGGTAGGCCATGGCCACCGATGGGACGCCTGCGAGCACCAAACCTTGCAGCAACCGCACCGTCAGCAGGGATGTAAACGAATGGCTGAAGTACGTTGCCATCGCCAGCAGTGATGTCAGAAAGAGTGCCGCCGTCATGACCTGCCGCCGTCCAAGCGTCTCGGAAACCGTGCCTGCCAGCAGCATGCCGATTGCCAGGGCAAGCGTCGAGCATGAGAGTGGCAGGCTGGCTACTGCGGGCGCCACCGCAAATTCCTGCGCGAACAGCGGTAGTAGCGGCTGGACATCATATACCGTGACGAAGGTGACAAATCCGGCGCAAAATAGTGCCACGTTGATCCGCCGGAACCGCGAGGTGCCGACCCGGACTGCTCCTTCGGTAATGGCGGACATTCAGACTCCGTTTGAGAATCGTTTACTTCCGTCAGTCAATAGCAAAATTGCCGGTAAAATACTATGGTAAGTTTGAACCCGCGTTTGCCCGGTCTCATAATTATTGTACTCTATTGACAACGAACCAAATATGCGCGATTGTTTTCCCGCGATGATCGAAACCGGGGCGAGCAGGGGTGGAACGACCGATTATGAATTTCCCGATTTTCCAGAATGTGAGCCTGTTACTGAGAACCTTCCGGCAGGTTGCAACTATGGTTGTTCTTCTGATGCTGGCCGGTTGTGCCGCTACCTCAACGTTTATCGCCTACCCCCACAAAATTCAGCCGCTTATCACTTCCCTGTCGGATCGCACCCCGATAGATTTATCGCAATGCCTGCTGAACGAGTGCAAGAGCAATGATCTCATTCTCTACACTATGGAGCGTGGCCGTTACGCACAGATAATCGGCAACAGCGCCGCCAGTACGTCCGACTTCAGCGCTTCGATGGCAAAAATCGCGGAAAATGACGCAAAAGCGCTGATCAGCGCTTCCGGTATCGGTGCCAATGTTGCGGCGACGCTGGTTAATGACAACGCAATTCCCTACGAGGGGGAGGGGTACGAACGGGTTCTGCTGCATCATTATCAGGCGCTCAACTATCTGAATAAAAAAGATATTGAAGGAGCTGGGGTCGAGGTCCGCCGTGCCAACGCCGAACAGGAAGACTCCCTGAAGCGGTTTGAAAAGGAGGTCGTTAACGCGCAGAGAGAAGCGACGCAAAAAAAGGTCGGTGGCTCTGCGTCCCGGGTAGTGAGTCAGTACGCCCAGATGGACGAGGTGGCCGGCAAAGTAAAAAACTCATTCCAGAATGCCTATACGTTCTATCTGTCCGGTTTTATTTATGAACTGCTTAAGCAACCCAATGATGCCTACATCGATTACAAAAAGGCGCTGGAAATTTATCCGGAGAACAGCTATCTGCAGAAGGATGTGCTCCGTCTGTCCACACAGCTTGCCATGGATGACGAGCTGCTGGAGCTCAAACAGCGGTTTCCGATTGATACGAAGCAATTTGTCGCCAAAAACAGTGCCGGATCCGGTGAACTTCTGGTGCTCTTTGAAGATGGATTTGCTCCTCAAAAGCACGAGATGAAAATTGCTCTGTCGCTATACACCGGTAATCTGGTCACCATTGCGTTTCCGATCTATCAGGAAAAATGGTCATCCCATGTCCCGTTGCAAGTTATTGGTAACAATCAATTTATTGGATATACCGAACCGATCTGCGATGTCCGGGCTCTGGCGGTCAAGGCGCTTAAGGAACAAGCGCCCGTAATAGCCACCCGTCAGATTATCCGGGCCGTGGCCAAGGAGGCTACTGCAGCGGAAGCAAAGAAGCAGATGGGGGATTTGGGTCAGTTTGCCGCCAACATCTGGAGCCTGATCAGCGAGAACGCCGATCTGCGCAGTTGGCTCACCTTGCCGTCCAACGCCCAGATCTTGCGGACGACAATTCCGGCAGGCCGCTACAAATTGGCGTTGCAGCACCCGATGGCCGGAATGCCGGCGTATATTCATGTAACCATAACTGCCGGAGGCAAATCCGTTTTGCAGGTTGTTCGGACCGGGCGGGAGATCTATAGTTCAGTTGCTCAGTTTTAGGGAGGTTCCCATGAATACCGTAGTACGACTCTTTGTCGCAGTAACCGTATCGATCCTGTTAATACCGCTGGTACTCTCTGCCGCGGAGTTGAGTAAAGGGGAGAAGGACACCATCTTTATCGCGCCTCTCAAGGTTCAGTCGGCGGTGGCTGAAATGGCGCGAAAGAAGAACCGGCTTGCCGAGCTGAAGCAGGTCTCCGGATCTCTGGAAACGCAGCTGATTTCAACGCTGAACGGCACTCGCGTTTTTCAGCTGGTAGAACAGGGTGCTCAAGCCAAGCCTGAATTTGAACCTGACGCAGCCGCAGATAACGTAGACCGGGACGATACGGACGCTGCTCAGGTTGCTGAAAAGGCGGGAGCGAAATTTGCGTTCATTCCGATGATTGATGCTTTTGAGGACAGATCCGAAACCGTCGAATACCAGGCAACAGGCAGGGCGTCGCTCAGCCGCAAACTGTTTTTGTCGGCGGTCGTGCAGATTGTCGATACGGAAAGCGGCGAACTGCTTCCCGACTCTCCAAGTGTCCAGCTCACCAGGGGTGAAGAGATTGAAAATGCCCGGATAGGGCAGCTTGCGGGGAGTGAAGAGATCATCGTTGCCCTGGCCAGGGAGATGGCTATGAAACTGTCTCAGGAGGTCGTTATGCTGCTCCGTCCGGCAAAAGTTCTGGCGGTGACCGGCAAGCAGGTGCTGATCAACCGGGGGAGCGATGCCGGCTTTGCAAAGGGTGATCTGGTGGAATTCTATTCCGTGCAGGCGGTGAAAGATGACGATACCGGCGAGATGTTCAGCAACGAGGTGCCGGTGGGGCAGGCGGTGATCAAGCGGATTGAAAAATTCCAGAGCTACGCCGCCATCACCGGAGACGACAAAGGTATTACCAAAGGGTGCGTGGCGCGTTTCCTGAAGACGGCGGCCAATCGTGCTGCAGAAGGGGCGCCGCCACCTGATGCGACGCTGCCGGATTTCGGGACAAAAAACGATATGGGGACAACCCCTGGTTCAAGTGAAAAACCACTCAAGTGGAAATAGGGAGGAGAGATGATGAAACAGAGAAATATCTTCATCGTTGGCGGAATAGCAACGGCTCTAGTTGTATCGCTGGGTTTAACCGGCTGCAGCACGACAGCCGGAGTAGAAGCAACCGGTAAGATGTCATGGGATGATCAGGGTGCGCGGACGCTTGACAAGAATGTACAGTTCAACAACAGCAGCCTCAAGGGAGATATCCAGATTGTCGATATTAAAAGTACCATGGCCGGCGACATTATGAGGGCCCAGGCTACCTTGCGTTCCAAGGACAAGGATACTCTGCCGTTTCAGTACCGGTTCGAGTGGTATGAGGCCTCCGGCCTCGAAATCAATTCCGGGGCTGGTTCCTGGAAACCGCTGATTTTGAACGGGCGTGAGGCCAAGACCATTCAGGCGGTAGCTCCGGATCCCCGTGCCAAGGAGTTCAAACTTAAGATTCGTGAGCCGGATTAGTATAAAAACCATAACTAAAGCGAGGGTACAGAGTATGAAAAATGGCATGAAAGTGCTTCTGGTAGCAGCGGCGTTAAGTGCGGCATCCCTTTCCGGCTGTGCATCGACCATTCAATATGGCGATGCCGGATCGTCCAAACCGGTCTCAACCGAATTCGGTTCTTCCGATCTCCAGCAGATTGCCGAAACCATGGTTGATTCGATGCTGACCTTCCCACCCCTGGTTGAATTGACCTCGGCGCGACGACCGGTTGTGAGCGTCGATAAGGTCAAGAATAAAACGATGCAGCATATCGACACCGAATCGATTACCGACTCGATCCGGGCCAAGTTGCTTCGATCCGGCAAATTCCGCTTTATTGACCGCACCACCGATGCACAGACGATCGAAGAACTTAAAACCCAGCAGGATAGCGGTTTGGTCGATAAAAACAGCGCTATCAAATTCGGCCAACAACTTGGCGCCGAATTTCTGCTGACCGCCAACTTCTCCGAGATCCGGCAGAAGGCCGGCAGCACTACCGATGTGTATTACAAATTTACGATGTCGCTTAAAAACCTGAAAACCGGCATTCTGGAATGGTCCGATGAAAAAGAGATCCGCAAGGTGTTCAAACGCGGCACCTTTGGAGGGTAATGCCATGAAAAAACTGCTTCTGTTGCTTCCCGTTATGCTGCTTCTGGTGGCTTGTTCCACGGTAAAACCGAGCTTCGTTTTTCTTGAAAAGACGGCGGTTGATCAGAATACCGGACTTACCTGGGCAAAGAACGCCAATATGCCAGGTCATCAGCTTATCTGGCGCGGTGACGACAATGTCTACGAATACATGAAGCGTCTGAACGAGACGAACTATGCAGGATACGCCGATTGGCGGGTGCCGTCAAAAGAGGAGATGGCCAAACTGATCGAGTATGCCAGGTCCATGGGGTACGATCAGGCCAGAATGGATACCTGGCCCTACCAGAAACTGCGGCAACTCGGTTTTATCGATGTGCGGGATTATGAGTACTGGACATCCACCCGCCAATCACCGACCGAAATGTGGACCGCCGATATGACCAGCGGCGCGGTCGCTCCGAAACCGGAAGCGAGGCCGTATTATCTCTGGCCGGTGCGTGGGAACAGTATCCGCTGAATCCGGTTTGGTTTGCGCAGTCTGGCACTCGGCAATAAACTGAACGTCAGGTAACGGGGGGCAACAGTCCCCCGTTACACCAGTTTCAATGCCTTTAGCTCAGCTTTCAGCCATGCATACACAATCGGAGCTGCCACCATGCCGCTTATACCAAAAATTGCCTCCATAACCAGCATGGCGCAGAGCAGTTCCCATGCACGGGCATGTACCTCACCACCCACAATGCGCGCATTTGTGAAGTATTCCAGTTTATGAACCAGAACCAGAAACAGGGCTGATACGCCACCTACACCCGGCGAAATTCCCAGACTGATCACTACGATGATGGTGTTGGATACGAGGTTGCCCACTACCGGCAGCATCCCGGTCACAAACGTGAACAGGATCAATACGGAAACCATCGGCAGATGTATGTCGAACAGCGGCAGGATAATGGCAAGGTAGGTGGCTGTCAGTATGGTGTTGAGGCACGATATCTTCACCTGGGCAAAGACGACTTTTTCGAAAGAGTCTGCCAGCACCTGCAGGCGGCAGTGGAGAGCAGCGGCGAGTGGGCCCTGTTCTGCTCCACTGAAAGAATGCAGGGCGGTCATTCCGCCAACGACCATTCCCAGGAGAACATGGGCAAAGGTCATGGCGCCCTCCATGCCCACAGCCGAAAGATTGTGGCCATTTTCGCGAATAAAGTCGGCAACCCGGGACTGGAGCTCATCGACCGAATCCGGTAATGATGCGGCCAAATGGGCGGGGAGGGTTCGTTTGAGGTGGTCCAGTGTCTCTGCGACAGCTGTTAGTAACGCGGCCACGCCGTGGAGTCCGTGGAAGAGCGACCAAACCCCGAAACCGGCTCCGAACAGGCCTGCGGCTACAATGATGGCAATCATCCCGAGAGCAACTTCATGTGCCATCCGGTTCCAGTGAGCCGGCACTCTCCGGGCAAGCTTGACAGTCAGGACGTGTACGGCCAGACCTGCGATAACCGCTGCCAACAGATGAAAATGAAGTACCAGCGGCACGGTAAAGAGTGCCAGGAGGTAGCTGGTTATTCCGGATTCTTTGTTCATGAATGCTCCCGGTTGAGGAAATGCTGTGCTGACGTGCATGGATACCATAACGTACGGTACGGGTAAACTCCATTGTATTTCACGATAATTGTTTTGTTGTTGACATGAGCGTCAAGGCGACTTAGTTTGCGGGAAATGCCGTTCTCTAAGAGCCGGCGGTGCTGATTTATTATGATGAATGAATGACGCATATGCAGTGTAAATGTCGAACATACCTGTGGAAGGAGCTTTGATATGAACAGCAGGCTGGTAGCATCATGTATTACGGCTGCGGTAATGGGAACAGCAACCATGTCGTTCGGAGCGGGATTCAAGATAGCTGAACAGGGGGCTAAAGCAATGGCAATGGGCAACGCTTTCGCTGCCCAGGCGGATGACCCGTCTGCGCTCGCCTATAACCCGGCTGGTATTGCGTTTCAAAAGGGAACGCAGGTTCAGTTGGGTTCAACTACCATACTGGTGCCGCAGTCCGACTTTCAGGGGACGACACGATTAAGCCCCACCGCCACATCTGAAAAGGCAAACCGGGATATTTTTATCGCGCCGACCTTTTATGCAACCACATCGATGGACAGTTTACCGCTCTCGTTTGGTCTGGGCGTAAACTCGTTCCATCCACTGGCAAAACGATGGGATACCAACAGCGCCTTCCGTGACAGCATTCAATCAATATCTGTCAAGCCGATTAATTTTCAACCAACGGTCGCCTATCGGTTTGACGACCTGAAACTGGCAGTTGCAGGTGGTTTCGATATAACGTACGCTCAAGTGTCACTGCAAAAAATGGTCTATGCCCCGGTTCAAAACCCCTCAAATGGTGCAATAATTTCACCTTATGGACAGTATGGGACATTAGGCGCTGATGCAACTGCAACAGGATATGGTTATAATTTCGGCCTCCAATGGAAGCCATTGCACAATATCTCTTTTGGTGCTGCGTACCGGAGCAAGATCAAGCTCGGGCTGGAAGGTGACGCAAATTTTTTGCCCGGAACATATGGTGCGTCGCTTGGGCAACCTAAAACAACAGCCTCAACGGATATTACACTTCCCGATGCTCTCACCCTCGGTATTGCTTATAAACCGACTGACAAGCTGACAGTGGAATTTGATGTTGAACGTACCGGCTGGAGTTCTTATAACGAGTTGAACCTCAAATTCGGCACATCGTTAGCTGCCTTTAACAATAACCCTGCCAAAAAGAACTGGGAAGACGTCTGGGCGTATCGATTCGGCACCCAGTATGCGATCACTCCCAAGATAGATTTGCGCGCCGGGTATGCCTACGATACGACTCCCGCACCAAACGATACCGTCGGCCCCGAACTTCCGGATGCCGATCGCCACAACTTCAGTGTTGGTACCGGCTTTCATAATGACCTCGGTTCCGTTGATCTGGCGTACATGTGGGTTCACTGGATTGACCGGACCGTTACGACACCCAACTCCACCGGTATTGCGGGAACATTCAAAAGTGATGCGTATCTGTTTGCCGCTGCGGTAACATTGAAATTTTAGGTTGAGCAGGATGCCGATACATACTCCGCAATCATCTGCGCCATTCGCTCCGGTGTGTTCTTGTCGTTGTTGAACACCAGATGATAGAAACGTAAATCGCGAGGATCCACACTGAAGTAGTCGTGAATAAAGGCATTACGCTGCTTCTGATTTTTATCGACGACGCTTTCCGCCTCGTCTTTGGATATCTGCAGCCGCCGCGCGATTGATGCTACCTTGAATGTGTGGGAAGCATAGATGCGGAAATGGTAGCACTGTTTAAGCTGCTGCGTGACGATACTGCTTCCGCGTCCGACAATGATCGAGTTTCCTTTTTCCGCCAGAGAAAATACATGTTTGCACAGCAGCCGGAAATGGTCGTTATCGCTTTTCCAGTTTGGAGAGAATGTCGCCAGAATCTCATCCAGAATGCGGCTTTTTTTCTTCCCAAGACTCTGCACGATGTTTTCAGATAAATGGTGATTCCTGGCTACCTCCTCCAAAAGAGCTTTGTCCATGATATCCCACGGTTCACCGCTGTTCTTCTCCATTATTTCCTTGAGGCATACGGTCATCGGGTATGCTTCGCAGCCAAATTCACGGGAAACGGTGATGGTGGGATGCACCTTGCCGCGGCAAGCATCGCTCTCGTCCTGTCTGCGGTTGATCTCCAGCAATGACCTGAGCCGCATTTCAATCGACGGAACCAACATTGTAACAGACATAACATCCTCCTTCATACAAATGATGATAGCGTGCTTCGACTCAGATTATACCACTATTGAGCACAATCTCAATTCATGGCGTGTTGGCCGGGAGTCGGGGTAACCGGTCGGCAGATACGGCATTATCACGGACACCGTTGACAATGTAATGTTTATAAGGGTATGCTTCATGTTGGAAAACGTTCCGGAAGGTAAGTGAATGAATAATAAGAGTAAAAACTCGGAAATGGAGCGCGCCGAGGTGAGTCCGGCACATCAGATAACGATGGTGCTGTTGCCCGGCATGCATGGTTCGGGACAGGTTTTTGCGCCGTTGGTGAGGGAGATGCCGGATTATATCAGAACGGTGGCGCTATCCTACCCACCAGACCTGGCCCTGGACTACGCAGGTTATCTGGATATCGTCATGGCGGCGCTGCCAGATGACCAGCCGTTCGTGCTGCTGGGAGAATCTTTTTCCGGCCCCCTGGCTCTCATGGCGGCAGCTCGCCATCCCAAAGGACTGTGTGGTGTCATTCTCTGTGCCACCTTTGCTACATGGCCGCTTTCGTTTGCTCCCTCTATTGCGAGGCTGATACTGGCTCTCGGGGTGTTCAGGCTGAAATCGACCAGGCTTTTTTTACGGGCGGTGCTCGGCAGGAATGCGACCGGCGAACTTAAGAGGCAGTTTTCCGAAACGTTGACCCGTACGAAGGCAGGGGTTTTTAATGCCCGCGCGCGGGCCGTGATTAATGTCGATTGCACGGCGGCATTACGGGACTGCCCTGTGCCGCTTCTGATATTGGTTTCCGACCATGACCGGATTGTAGCGGAACCTTGCACTGATATGATGCAGAACATTCGGCCGGATGCCGAAACAGTGCACTTCGGGACTCCTCATCTCATTCTGCAATATGATCCGGTTGCCGCAGTCGGAGTAATATGCGGGTTTGTGGAGAAGGTCAGATCAAATATGTGTCATCCCGCGTAAAAAGCCCTTGCAAAATGGGGGCATACCATATACGGAAGGGGGTGGCACGATCGCCGTCCTCGAAAAATATGGTATCGGCACCTGATTTCAAAAAAACCTCAGTGATCGTATTCAGAGTCGAATACAACAACCGTTGCTCGGTGAGGCCGGGATATGGCAATACTTTCAATAGATACTATCTCCGAAGGCATGGTCCTGATGTCCGACGTTCGTGACCGGAGCGGACGCCTGCTTCTGGAATGCGGTACGGAAATTAACGCCAAACATCTTCGCATGTTTCGGACATGGGGGATTACCGAGGCCGACATTGTGACCGTTGATGGTCATGCCGATGGCCCGGCTTCCGCCGCGGCTGATCCGGAACTTCTGAGGGATGCGGAAAACGCATTGCGTCCCTTGTTTTGCAACGCCAACCTGTCCTATCCTGCCATGGGTGAATTGTTCCGACTCTGCCTGCTCAGGAAGGTGCGCAATGAATCCCGCTAATCTCACGCTTGATTTTCTGGTCAACGATGCCGTGGTGTATTCGTTGCCGCTGCTCCATGACCGACTCAACCAGGCCATCAATCATCCGCGAAGTTCAATTACCGATATTATCAGGATCATTTCCGAGGATGCCGGGCTTTCCTCACGTATTCTAAGGCTGGCAAACAGTCCGATGTTCGGATTTCATTCGGATATTGATTCCATCGGCAAGGCGGTCACGATCATCGGGACCCGACAGTTGCACGACCTGGCTATGGCTGTCTCTGTCATGGGAGTCTTCAAAGATATTCCGGAGGGGGTGATCAGCATGACTTCCTTCTGGCAACACAGTATTACCTGTGGCATTATTGCCCGCATTCTGGCTACCTACCGGCGGGAATCCAATGTGGAACGATTCTTTGTTACGGGCATGTTGCACGACATCGGGCAGTTGATTCTCTGTGTCAAGGTGCCGGGGCTGGTGCGGGAGATGATCGTCGCAAGCCGGGATTCGGGTATCGCATACTTTGCCGTCCAGCGTTCCGTATTGGGTTTTGATCATGGCGCCGTGGGGGGAGAATTGTTGAAACGGTGGAAGATTCCGGCGATCATCACTGAACCGGTGGGGTGTCACCATGCTCCCGGACGGGCAGAACTGTATCCGATGGAAACTTCGTTGATACATGTGGCTGACGTGATCGCCCATACCATGCAGGTCGGGTTTGTCGGAGAACCATTTGTTCCTCCCATGGATCAGCGTTCCTGGGAACGACTATCCATTCCGATCAGCCTACTGGCAACCATCATGGACCGGGCTGATGCCCAACTGGGCGAAGCCATGGCAATACTTTCAGGAGATGCTCCTTCATGAATGACACGCCGGAAACCGTATATCTGGAACTTAAGAGACTACAGGAACGTAACCTCTATGTGGAGGAGCGTAATCTTCGTTACGTCAGCATCCTGGATATGCTGGCCTCCAGCAGCGAATTTCAGGAGGACCTGAACCGGGACAGGGACATTGACTCGATTTTCAACGCGACTCTGCAACAGGTCAAGCGGTTGCTGGCGTTCACCTATATGGGGTTCTACATGAACTCGGACGAAAGCAGTTTTGAACTACTGAAATGCGATCCTCCTTCATGCAGGCAGGAGCTTGAAGTTGAGGTTGAAAGCAGAATCATGGATGGCAGTTTTGCCTGGGCCCTCAACCAGAATCGTCCGGTATTGCACTCGGCCCGCACTGACGGACAGACCTTGATCCTTCACGTTATTACCACCCAATCCCGGATTCGCGGAATGTTTGTGGGGCTTCTTCCCGGCAGTCAGTTAACCGTCGATGCTCCATCGCTGAACGCGCTTACGATAATTCTGGTCAATGCGGCGTATGCGCTTGAAAGCGCCACACTCTACACGATGCTTAATGATTCAATGCTTCATCTGGAGCAAAAGGTGGAAGAGAGGGTCGAGGAACTGCAAAATGCGCGGCAGTTGGCCGAGGCCGCAAATCGGGCGAAGAGCGCTTTTTTGGCAAACATGAGCCATGAACTGCGAACTCCTCTGAACGCCACCATCGGGTTTACCGATGTTGTTCTGTCAAAAACGTTTGGCCCCCTGAACGAAGATCAGGAAGAATACCTCGGGTATGTTCTCCAAAGCAGTCGGCACCTTCTGGAACTGATAAACGACATACTTGACCTGTCCAAGGTTGAGGCAGACAAGATGGAGCTTAGTTTGAGCAAAGTAACTATTCGTCATCTGCTGGGAAACAGCCTTGTCATGGTCAAGGAGTTGGCCCATCGTCGCAAAGTACAGATCAGGGAGGAGTTTGCTGCCGATGTTCCCGTCATTGTCATGGTCGATGAGCGGAAACTAAAGCAGATTATCTACAATCTCCTTTCCAACGCGATAAAGTTTACTCCTGCTGGTGGGAGCGTTACGGTCACTGCCCGTTGTTGTCATGACTCTTTGGCATTTCCACCGGATGTGTATGAAAAATTGACAAAAATGGGAACCTGTGCCGCGCAGTACCTCTGCTTGACGATAACCGATACCGGAATTGGCTTGAAACAGGACGATTTAAATCGTATCTTTAATCCTTTTGAGCAAGCTGACAATACCGAAACCCGCGACTTTGAAGGGACCGGCCTGGGGCTGGCCCTGGTCAGAAAGCTGCTTGAACTGCATGGAGGAGCAATCTGGGCCGAGAGTGAAGGGGTGGGGAGCGGAAGCTCATTTCATCTGGTGTTGCCGGCGTGATGTTTGGAAGGATGAGGGATGAGGGATGAGGGATGGAGAATAATAACAATCTGAAAAATATTCTGCTCTGTGATGACAACGTGCTGAACCGCAAGTTGATCGCCGCCATGATTACGGGGTTGCCCTATAGTTTCATGGAAGCGGCAAATGGGCGGGAATCACTGGCTCGGGTCCTGTCAGACCATGATTCTATCGATCTGGTGCTCCTTGATATCGGAATGAAGGATTTCAGCGGTATTGAAGTCTGCCGGGCCATACGCAGGAGCGAGCAGGACCGGAAACGCCCCCTGCCGATTATTGCCTATACGGCCCATGCCATGGTAAATGATCGTGCCAAGTACTTTGCTGTCGGTTTCAATGATATCCTGACCAAGCCAACCATGCGAGAGGACCTCTTTGAGATATTGCGTAAATATGTGTCCTGAAGGGTGCCGTAGCGGAAGCAATGTGTTTATGTCATCCGTCGATATAGAACGATCCAAGGAGTGATCAACATGAAAACGCTGATTGTCGAAGACGACTTCCTGAGCCGCAAGCTGATGCTTGCCTATCTTACTCCGCTGGGTGAATGCGATGTTGCCGCCAATGGTCTGGAAGCTCTTGAGGCCTTTGTGCTGGCCTGTGATATGGGGAAATACTACGATCTTGTTACGCTTGATATTATGATGCCCGAGATGAGCGGGCAGGAGGTTCTCAAGCGGATCCGGAGTATTGAAGAAGAACGGGGCCTTGATGCCGCCCGTGTCGTCATGACGACTGCGCTGCAAGACTCCGTTAATGTAATGACTGCGTTCAAAAGCCAGTGTGATGGGTATCTGATCAAGCCGATCGAGTCCGAAAAATTACGGGAGCTGTTGCGTACGCTAAACCTGATTGGCTGAAATTACGTAGTGAATGTCCGTTTCGGGCACTATTCTGACACAAACGTGACACGGTACGCTTATGAATACTTCAACGGCCACCATACTTGCAATCGACGATGATGATATTTCGTTACGCGTTCTTGCCAGATGTCTGAAAGGGTTTGGTTATGACGTGGTTACCGCTTCCGGTGGATTGCAGGCTCTGGAGCTTCTCAAGCTGCGTGAATTCGACCTGCTGATTTCCGACCTGCGCATGCCGGTTATGGACGGCATAATGTTGATGAAAGAGATTCGTAAGCGGGACATACCTACTCCCTTTATCGTGGCGACCGCCTGCGGCAGCATTGAAAGTTCGGTTGCCGCCATGCGCAGCGGGGCCTTCGACTACATAGAAAAACCGTACAATCAGGACGATCTGCAGCTGACGGTGCAGCGTGCGCTTGATTATCATCGGGCCATGACTGAAAATCGTCAGATCAAGGCATACCTGCAGGAACGTTTTACCTTTCAGAACATCATAACAGTCAATTCCGCAATGAAAGAAATGCTCAAAATGGCGGCCAAGGTGGCGTCGTACCCGCACACAACCGTTGCTATTTACGGTGAAAGCGGCACCGGTAAGGAGGTGCTCTCTCAGGCCATCCATTTTGCCAGTACCGGAATGCCGACCGGGTTTGTGGCGGTTAACTGCGCCGCCATTCCGGAACACCTCATGGAGAGCGAGCTGTTTGGTCATGTTAAAGGCGCTTTCACCGGCGCTGACAGGGATCGTGACGGGAAATTCAGCCAAGCCAGAAACGGTACGCTGCTTCTTGACGAGATTGGCGATATGCCGCTTTCCCTGCAGGCCAAGCTTCTGCGCGTCCTGCAGGAGCGCACGTTTGAAAAGATCGGCGGAAGCGCCAGTATCCCACTGACCTGCCGGGTCATTGTGGCAACAAACGCCAACCTGCTTCAGCGGGTGGAGGCCGGTTCCTTTCGTGAAGACCTGTACCACCGTATTAACGTGTTTCCTTTGCTGATTCCTCCGTTACGCGACAGGAAGGATGACATCTGGCAGATATGTGAACACGTTCTGGCCGGACTTCAGCAGCATTTGGGAAAGCCGTTGCCCGGCATTTCCCAAAAAGCGATGGATCTGCTTCTTGGCTACGATTGGCCGGGAAATGTGCGCGAACTGCGTAACTGTCTTGAAAGAGCGGCAATTCTCACGTCCGGCGATCTGATCCGCCCCGAGCATCTCGGTTTGCTCCAGGAAGAGCATCTGTCAGGCAATCCACAGGACACGGATCGGCTGTATACGACCTACAATCTTAAAATTCCAACGCAGTCGTTGTCGCTTGCATCCCTGACCAGTCAGATTCTCGCTCAGACACTTGAACAATGCCGGGGCAATAAATCAAAGGCAGCCCATCTGCTGAAAATCGACCGTAAAATGTTCTACCGTGACTGAAGGTGTCAGTTGTACCTATTCCCCTCATACTGTACTATTTTGGTACGGTTGTCGTGTGCTTGCAGAGTGTAACTATCCGTTATTTCTGTAATACAACTCTTGGCACTTAATGTGCTTGGGTATTGCTGAAATCGTTGTTATGTCCCCCAAAAGTACACTATGGAGAGTTCTATGAGCCAGGAAGCGGTGGAGCGTTTATTGGGCAGGTTGTTGACTGATGACTCATTGCGTAAACGGGCTGAAGAGTCCATCGAAGATGTGTGCAGAGAGATTGGTTACAACCTGAATGCAGGCGAATTGAGCGCTATCAGCCGGGACGATATAATCCGGCTTGGCACGGTGTCATGCCGGATGGACAGGAACATCAAGCGATTTTAGGGAGCAGAGGGAATATGCAAAAGAATGTAGCAGTGAGTGAAACAGTCGGTTTGTCCGGATGTTGCCGATCCGTTTGGCGTAGAAGCCAGCCATGAGCGAATCAGAATCGACAATACTGATTGTTGACGACAGTCAGCTCAATGTAACCCTGCTTGATGCGATACTTCGTCCGGCCGGATACCGTACTCTCAAGGCGCTCTCAGGTCAGGAAGGGAGGCGTCTGGCGCAGCAGCACCAGCCCGCCATGATACTGCTCGACATCACGATGCCGGGGGAAGACGGTTTCACGACATGCAGGATTCTCAAGTCGGATCCGCGCACTGCCGACATCCCGGTGATCTTTATTTCCGCCCTTACCGGAGCCGAAAGCAAGGTTTCCGGTTTTTCCACCGGCGCAGTGGATTACATCACCAAACCCTTCGAAAGAACCGAGGTATTGGCACGGGTCGCGTTGCATCTCCAGATGAGGGAGCGGTTTGTCGCAGCAGTTCAAAAACAGCACCAGATCCTCGACAAGTTGAAGCGTGCGCAACATGGGATGCTGGTCAAACCGGAGGATATGCCTGAAGCAACATTTGCCGTATGCTATCGCGCCGTGCATTCGGTCGGGGGTGATTTCTACGACGTCTGTACCACGAAAGACGACTGCTATGCCTATTTTGTGGCCGACGTCAGCGGGCACGACCTGGAAACGTCGTTTAATACGTCGGCCATAAAGGCTCTCTTTCAGCAAAGTGCCGGGGTAGACAGTTTGCCGGAAGAGGTCTTGCGGGCTATCAACCGCGGGGTAATTCCTCTGTTTTATTGCAGTGGCATGCATATGACCGCCTGTCTGGTACACCTTGACCGCCGCCTGGCCACGGTGACTCTGGTCAATGCCGGACATCTTCCGGTCATCCATCTGTCTGTTGACGGCACAGTGGAACTGATTGAAGCGGAGGGGGATATTCTGGGGGTCTTCGATGAACTGGTGCTTCACCCGATAACAAAAAATGTACGGCGGGGAGACCGGCTCTTCATCTACACAGACGGTCTCGTGGAGTTGCACGGAGAGAGTTTGAACCGCAAAGATGGGATCGACACGCTTTCGTCGCTTTGCCACGAAACAGCCGCACTGCCGTTGCGCGAGGCAATTACGGCGATCTGCTCCCGTATCTGCGACGCCGGTTCTATGCCGGCAGATGACATCATCTTGTTGGGTGTGGAGGTTTAGATGCCTGACATACAACGAGACCCGGCGCGGCTCCGAGCGACATTTTCTTCGGATCTTACCAATGTGGACAGTGTATGCACTGCCGTGCAGCAACTACTTGCGGAGCATGGGCATCCGTCACATTTTCCGTCAAAACTGGTGCTCCGCGAATTGCTCAACAACGCCGTACGTCACGGCAACAGGGGAAACCACGATAAGACGGTTGAATGCACGGTACGGATTACCACTGATTCCATCCTGATCGACGTGACGGATGAAGGGGAAGGATTTGCCTGGCGGGAACGGTTTCCGCCCCCTGATGACGAAACTTCAATTTTGGATGATGAGGGGCAATTGCCCACATCCAGTTACGGCATGAAAATACTGGTCCATTATACCAGTAACGTAGAGTTTAACGATAAGGGCAACAGAGTTGCCGTTTGCATAGATAGATACCCAAAAGGAGGCGCTGCAATGTTCTCAGTTCAGAAAGAGGGTCAGCAGGCTGTACTCAGGCCCGCCGTCAACATAGTCGCCAGTGAAATTGACGTATTGCGTACAGAATTCAAGCAACTGCTGGCGGAAGGGGTGATGGAATTGATCATTGACCTGTCCGATGTGCAGATGATCGACTCCATGGGACTTGGAGTGCTCATTTCAGCCCACAACTCGCTGAAAAAAGCCGGAGGGACGCTATCCGTCATCAACGCATCCAAGGAGCTGTACAACCTCTTCCGCAGCATGCGTCTTACCCAACACTTTTCTGTAACTTCCGCCTGACAAGGGGTAAAAAATGGATATTTTCGATGACGAATTGCTTGCCGATTACGTGGAAGAATCCCGCGAACATCTGGCGAATATCGAAAGCGACCTTCTCACCATTGAGGAGCAGGGTGAAAACATTGACCTGGATCTGGTCAACAAAGTGTTTCGCGCTGCCCACTCCATCAAGGGGGGCGCCGGTTTTCTTAACCTCAACACTGTCAAGGACCTGTCCCACAAGATTGAAAATGTGCTCAGCCTCGTGCGTAACCGCGAACTTGCGCCTACCCCCGATATCGTCAATGTCATGCTGCTCTCGTTCGACAAATTGCGTGAGCTGATCAACAACCTTCAGGAAAGTGAACAGGCCGATGTGTCTTCACTTATCGATGCGCTCTCCCGCATCATCACACCCGCGCCGGACAGTGGCGGTGTAGTGGCCGAGCCCCAGGAGGAGACGGTCCTGATTCCGCTGCCGCAAGGAGTCGAATGCATGGCGGCATCGCGCTTCGACCTCACTCAGGCGGCCAAGGAGGGTAACACGGTCTTCCTTGCGGAATTCGACCTGATCCACGATGTACACCAGCTTTGGCGTACGCCCCATGACCTTATCCGCACCATAGACGGCTGCGGCCTGCTGCTGGAAAGCATGGTCCCCCTGCTGGATGTGGGAACCCTGGATGACGAACCGGCCAACTGTATCCCCTTTTATGCGCTGATTTCCAGCATGCGGAGTGCTCAGGAACTCGCCGTCGAACTCAAAATCGGGATTGAGAGGATAACCGTGGTCGCCGCTGCTCCCGGTCCTGCCGCTGCCGCTGATGCCCCTGCTGAGCCACTGTCTTCCCGCCTGACACTTTCCGGTGCCGTACCGGTTCCGGCTCCCGCTGCCGAATCAACACTTCGTATCGATGTGGCACGGCTGGATTCGCTGATGAACCAGGTCGGAGAAACGGTGAAGGAGAGAAACCAGCTACAGACGGTCAGCCGCAAGGAGCTCACCCCCGCACCGGTGTCAATAGCGGCGGTCCCCACGCAGACCGTAACCAAAACGGACATCCCGGCCGCACCGGCAACCGACTCGACGCTACGCATCAACGTTTCCCTGCTGGATACGCTGATGAACCTGGCCGGCGAGATGGTGCTCGGGAGAAACCAGCTGTTGCAGGCCATCGGCCGCGCCGATGCCAACGCCATTAAGGCTGCCGGCTACCGGATAAACACGGTTACCTCCGAACTCCAGGAAGCGATCATGTTGACGCGCATGCAGCCTATCGGCACGATATTCAACCGGTTTACCCGTGTTGTACGCGATATGGCGCGCGACCTGAACAAAGAG
>CAIYZD010000312.1 GCA_903930585.1 uncultured Geobacteraceae bacterium
CATGAATGTAGGTCTCGCGCAATATCTCAACCGTGTTTGAACTAAAGCTATCTATAAACATAAGAGGCCATGAAACATCTCCCTCCAAATAAACGCATCCGCGCATGTACGGAATTCTGCAAAATATTATTGGATAATCCGGAA
This sequence comes from uncultured Geobacteraceae bacterium, assembly GCA_903930585.1. GTDB lineage: Bacteria > Desulfobacterota > Desulfuromonadia > Geobacterales > Pseudopelobacteraceae > JACRCG01. The sequence goes on from CAIYZD010000312.1 coordinate 145, forward strand.
TTCCAAAATCATTGACCAGATCTTTAAGCTCATCAATTTGAGACGCAAATATTTGTTTTTGCTCAAGCAAAGAGTCGTCAAAAGACATGAACTCTTCATGGTCAGGCAGAACTGTGAGTGCAAGCGCAGAGATGGATATTGGAGTGGATATACCGATATTGTAAGTCATTTTTACCTCTTTATTCTCAATAGTTAGTTATTTACGCCGCCGCCCGCAGTTCTATCTCTTCCAGCAAATGAATGATCTTTGTCGCCCCGGCATCGCCAAAGACCCCGTCAAGCCCTTCATTGTGGATGTCGGTAAACGGTGGTTCGTACAGCAATCCGGGATCCATGGTGCCGTTTTGGGTCAGATAGCTGACCACCTGGTCGATGAACCTGATTTGATTCGCCGAATAGGTGGTATTGTGCAGGAACTCGCCGAAAGCCTCACTGGCCGCCCCGCGATCAAGTCCAACCAGTTTACGGATAAATGCTCCGAGACTCTGTTGATGACCGAAAACCTTCTCGAAGCGCTCCCGATTTCCTACTTCTTCAGCGGTGAACAGCAGCCGCTCCAATTCTTCCAGATCCATCCTGGTAATCTGGCGGTTCATGCGCAGCTTGTTAATTGTCATATGGTTGGCATGGTCGCGAATAAAGCGCTCTACCTTCAACCGGTATTGGCGCATCTCTTCGGCACTGGCATATTGAAGGGCATTAGCAGAGAATAGCCTTATTGATAACGTGAAAAGCGAGGAAAATAAGTTTGAAAAATATACATTGGATGTTCGCAGATTGCTCAGAAACATTATCGAAGGAAAAGTTGTATTTGAGGTTACACGAGAGGAGTCATTGTCCTGTCATGTCATTATTTTTCACTCTTGCTTCACCAAGTTCGGCTTCCATGCTCAATAATACAATATCAACACGTCTGTTTTTAATTCTGCCCTCGATCGTATTGTTATCGATTATCGGACGATATTCGCCATAACCCACGGCAGAAATCGATTGCGGTGCAAACCCCGCATTTTCCACCAAAAAGTGAACGACGTTTGTTGCCCGTGCCGTTGAAAGTTCCCAATTGGAGCGAAATTCAGAAGACTTGATAGGAATATTATCGGTATGCCCTTCGATACGAAATGTATTGGCATACTGGTTCAACGTATCTGCTATTACAGACAACGTTTCCATTGATTCTTTTTTTAAACGGGCACTTCCCGAATCAAAAAATCCGGCTTCTTTCAGACTGACCACAATACCACGATGCGATATCTCAACATTTACTTTGCTATATGTTCCACTTTTCACAAGATACGCATCAATGGCGGCCTTAATCAAACCATAGTCGCTGTTTGATGCAATCAGCCGAACTTTGCCCCCGATGCTACGTTTTTGAGCTACAACTGAAGTAGCCGTTTTCATATCTGGAATAATATTTACCGCCCCGGATTGAATGATGACCGGTTTACCTCCTGTACTTGCCTGTGCCATACCGAAAGCACTTTGAATTGATTGTGCAACTTCTTCGGCTTTCTTTTTATCTGACTGGCCCATAGCGTACATAACAACGAACACAGCAAACAGAAGTGTCAACAAGTCTCCATAGGAGACTAACCACCGTTCGTGATTTACGTGCTTTTCAGGTTCTCG
>CAIYZD010000313.1 GCA_903930585.1 uncultured Geobacteraceae bacterium
AATCGTGATGTCCTAGTAGGTGACACTAAGTATTATTGTCGGAATTTATACTACAAGAGCAAAAGTTTTGCTGATCTCAAAAAAAATAGTTGTAGCTTTATGTTATTCCGTAATCGCTTACAAACATTGGGCAAAACTGACATCTCACCAGATGAAATGCGTATCTTGCTTCATGGCCACTTGATACCACTGCCAGGCTTGAAACGTAAAGATGGCAATTTTTTTGACACCTATGGGAGGCTGGTACTCAAGCCGTCGTATGGTTGGTCCATTGATTTTGTAACACCAAGTTCAATGACTTGCGAGTGAGTTTAACAGGGAATGTTATACTACGTCAACATATACAAAGGAGAATTGCAATGGGTTTGCACACATTAACAATTAAACCAGGTACTGGGAAAGTATCTGGTTTGTTCAAAAAGAAAGCTGCACAAGTTATTAAAATTATAAATTCAGACGTTAACGTCAAAACTGAACCTGTTAAATCGGAATATACTGGGCCATATGATATATGCAGCATTTGTGGCCCATTTCGAAGAGGGTATATCAGAAAGCGGATTGTTTGGGATGGTTCACAGTTTCTATGTGGCAGATGTGCAAAAGAATTATACGGAAACTCTGTTTTATGCCTAGTTTCATCGACATACATCAGTTGAACAAGCCAAATCCAAAACTTTCAAAGGGCAAGGGCCTCACAGCTCCTGCCCTTTTTAATTGCATCATTTATAAAGTTAATCTGGGCTACCCTTCGTAGTTTTATTAAAAAAACCATATTGCTACTTGAGGAAGTTTCGCTCATTACCACATTGCTTCCATTGTATTAGAGAACAAACAGGCGTGAGGTTTGTACTCATGAACTGCCGAATACTCCAAAAATATTTTTTGTGGGAAATTACGTAACAATTTATTGAGCCTCACACCTGGCACGAAAAACAGACCGCCCTCTCACCCTGAAATTTACGGAACATATTATTAGGACACCCCCCTGAGACACAAAGCTGAAGTTTTTAAAATCACTATCATACATGGCCTCTGGTCATGAATTAATCAGGCATCGTCCTGAACAACTAAGGAGAATCACTATGAATGCGCAGCAAAATGAATTACCGGGATTACCAATCCCACCTGTTGTAGATGAAAATTATTTTCTGTCCCTTCCTGTAGAATTTATTACTGGCCTTTTGGAACCTTACACTTTGGGATACAAGAAAGGTGAGGATTGGGTCAAAACTGTGAATATCAAAAATATTCATGAAGCTGTTTTCAGGCTCACGTCAAATGAGCAGATTGAAGAACAGTTTGCTCGTTATTACAAAGAGGTTGTTGAAACGGGCATGTCATGTGGCGATATTGACTGGGGTATGGATGTTACGCCACCGACTGAGTGGAATGGTGATTTTGGCTTGGCAATAGCAAATTTCTTTCAGGATATGGAAGAGTTGTATTATTTTTTAAAAGGGTATGCAGATGCAGATGACAAAGATATTTGTCGTTATGATTATGTTTTTTCTGAAGTTCCTAACTATCATTTCCGTAAGTTCGAAGATGGCTGGACCCAAGCTGTTAGAGATTTTCACAAGTCCTTGTTATTGGAATACCATTACAATGAAAGACTCGGAGATTGCCCCAGTGTATCAGAGCTAATCTAAGTTGAAAGTATTGGGGAGGCCTTCGGGCCTCCCCTTTTTAAGTTTCCTGAGAGTACTGGAGGCAAATGACTACAGATTGCGGTTTACCAGAGACCGGGAATGAATTGGGCGTGAAGATGGGTGAGTAAGTCTGAAGAGTAAAACTAAGAGAGGGAACCTATTTATGGCAATAGTTAAAAATACGTTTATCAAGAGCACATCGAATACTACAGCATCAGAAGAAGTTACAGATACGAGCTGCTCCAAGCATGGCAATAACAAAATTACTCATGATATGCCGGATCAGCGAGTCCGGCTTTCAGCAGACATAGCCAAACATCTGCACAAACGGCTCAAAATGTTATCAATCAATACTGACAGGACTATCTTGGTCATCTTGGAGGATTGGATTTCAAAATACGCCCCTAACTGACTACATGAAAACTACTGCTTTATCCATCAGTAAGATGGGTTTGCGGAAATGCGGGGTTTATCAAACTACCGGCAGAACAAACTTATTAGACCCACCGGATTGGGATTTGCACCTCAGAGTGCGTTCCACCTTCTATGACACTATAAAATCAGGGGAACTTATAGCTGTGTTGCATTTATAAGGAGAACTGCTTGACAGTGCCACTTCTAGAAGGAAATCCGGTGGGTAATTTAATAAGAGGAGAGTGTTATGGCATTGCTACCGAAAAAATCAAGTCAGAATAAGGAAACTCGTGTTGTAGACATCCCTGTACAAGGTAAATCGTTCAAGTTCGGTAAGAACAACAATTCAGAGCCTGAACCATTAGCAGTAGAAATTATTGAAGCTGGTGACGATATTAACGTCGATTTTGATAATGATCTGGTCCTGAGGGAAGA
>CAIYZD010000314.1 GCA_903930585.1 uncultured Geobacteraceae bacterium
CTTCGCGACCATCTGAGAATTTTTGCCAAAGACCGGGACTGGGATCAGTATCACACCCCAAAGAACCTCTCTATGGCTCTCATTGCCGAGGCAGCTGAATTGGTAGAGCACTTCCAGTGGGTAGAAGGAGATCAAAGCCACCTGCTTGAAAACAAAACTCGCCGATCTGTTGAAGAGGAACTGGCGGATATTTTGATCTACCTGGTAAGGATATCTGACAAGCTGGAAATTGACTTATATGAAGCAGCAGAGCGCAAACTGGAAATCAATGCGAAAAAATATCCAGCTGACAAGGTACGTGGAAGTGCCAAAAAATACACAGAATACGAGGATGCAAAATGACCAAAGCTGATATCGTCGAACGAATTCAAATCGATGTTGGTCTCTCGAAAAAGGAATCTACTGCACTTTTGGAATCAGTCTTCTCCATCATGAAGAAGACCCTCGAATCAGGTAAAAATCTTAAAATATCTGGTTTCGGTAACTTTGTTGTTAAACAGAAGAGGGACCGCCGGGGGCGTAAAACGAGGGAGCCAAGTTCTGGCTTCAGGTTGTCACAGAACTGAAAAATCGGGGTGTGAAAGACATCTTCATCGCTTGTGTGGATGGTCTCAAGGGATTCCCAGAAGCAATAGAGTCGATCTTTCCAAAAACCCAGGTTCAACTCTGCATTGTACATATGGTACGTCACAGCTTGAATTATGTTTCATGGAAAAAGCGTAAAGAAGTGGCTGATGATCTCACGTCGATATATCAAGCAGCGACCGTGGAACTTGCGGAGAGGCATCTCGAAACCTTTGCTGCCAAATGGGATGCCAGTCATCCGACCATAGCAAAGTCATGGAGAAACAACTGGGAACGAATCATTCGCTATACTCATATCCGAATGAGATCCGAAAAAGCAATCTACACGACCAACGCTATTGAATCCCTGAATATGTCACTTCGCAAAGTTACAAAAAATCGCGGACATTTTCCCCGCGACGAAGCAATGTTCAAATTGTTGTACCTTGCTCTAAAGAATATTGCCCAAAAATGGGCAATGCCGATCAGAGACTGGAAATCAGCTTTGAATCAATTTATCATTATATTTGAAGAGAGGATGCCACATCACTAGATTCCGTGGTTTCTCTAATTTTTGTAGAATGCCTCTCCAGTTAGTTTTAGAAAGAATTGTCATAATAAAGCAATGTTGATACAACCCAGAAGGTTGATGATGAGCTTTCGACCATGGATATGGAGTATAGGTACTACACTGAGGGAAATAATCTTATGGACAACATCCGATTTAAAATCATCGCCAACGTCCTGCTCCTTCTGTTAACAATTACCTGCATTGTTGGCATGGAGTTCAATGATCTTCGCCATTTGGCAAAAATTCAGGATGATGGAGCCAAGCGCGCCGCAGATGCCGTGACTGCCGAAATCGGAGCACAGGTTGGCTTGTCATTGCATGATGTCATAACCGATGCAGTTATTAAACGTAATATGGATGCAACTGTCAAAGAATGGGCAGAGACCAAGGAGCGCAGCCTGAAGTGCCTTGATGATGTAGCCAAAGTTGCTGACACCAAAGATGAAATAGAATGGGTAGCAACTGCCACAAAAGCTGCCCACGAGATTATCACTATCTTTGAGACCAAGACCCTACCGTTACTTAAAACTACCAACAGCATTAGTAGAGGGATAATAGACCTTGATGATGCTATTGACAGTCAGACCAGCATTGTCAGTGAGATGATGCATAAAGTTAACGAATCGATGGCCAAAGAAGCCAAGGCCGCTGATGAAGAATTTGACAATGAGATCAAGAAGGCAATCATAAAAGCCATGATCGTCGGCCTTATTGGCATCCTGCTTCAGACCATACTTGCCACCTGGCTGATACGAACTATACTGAAAAAGGAAGGCGAACGTAAACAGGCCGAGGAGGCGCTACGGAACCGTGATGAAATATTCTCCCAGTTTATGAATTATTCACCGGTGTACGTCTATATCAAAGAGGTGACCCCTGCCGGGAGCCGCGTGCTCCAGGCCAGCAATAATTTTAAGGAAATGGTCGGCATTGCCGGATCAGACATGATGGGCAAGATGATGGCGGAACTGTTTCCTGCTGAATTTGCCGAAAAGACCGATGCTGATGACAGGGCTGTTGTTGCCAAGGGAGATGTTCTTAAAATCGATGAGGATCTGAACGGGCGCCACTACACCACTATCAAGTTCCCGCTGGTTCAGGGTGAACGGAAGCTTATAGCAGGCTACTCCATCGACATCACCGAACGCAAGCAGTCGGAAGCCGCACTAATGGAAAGCGAGCAGCGTTTCCGCACTTTGATGGAGGACATTCCGAGCGTAGCGGCACAAGGCTACGCGCTCGAAGGTACGGTGCTCTTCTGGAACAGGGCATCGGAGCTGCTATATGGTTATACTGCTGAAGAAGCATTGGGGGCAAATCTGCTGGATCTTATCATTCCGGAAGAAATGAAGAAAGGTATCACTGACTCAATGCAACTGATGATTGAGAGCGGCGAGCCTATCCCGGCGGGAGAGCTTCTTCTGAAACGTAAAGACGGTTCCCGTGTTCCGGTATTCTCAAGCCATGCGCTGCTCAATCCATTAGACGGGCAGCCGGAACTCTTCTGTCTGGACATAGATCTGACCGAACGCAAAATTGCCGAAGAATCGCGCCTGAAACTCGAACAGCAGCTGCTTCATGCTCAAAAGTTGGAAAGTCTTGGTGTATTAGCCGGTGGCATCGCCCATGACTTCAACAACCTCCTTATGTCTATCATGGGTAACGCTGACCTGGCCCTGATTCGGATCAACAAGGAATCCCCCGCCGTTGATAACTTGCGCCGCATCGAACAGGCATCGGCACGAGCCGCAGATCTGGCTAAACAGATGCTCGCCTACTCCGGCAAAGGCAAATTCGTCGTTGAAAACATCGACCTCAACATCCTGCTAGAAGAAATGCTGCATATGCTGGAGGTCTCAATCTCCAAGAAGGCGGTACTGCGCCTTAACCCCCATACACCGCTCCCGACGGTGGAAGCCGACGCCACCCAGATGCGCCAGATCATCATGAATCTTGTCATCAACGCCTCCGAGGCTATCGGCGACAAAAGCGGCGTTATCGCGATCACTACCGGCTGCATGGACTGTGATCGCAATTATCTGAAAGGTGTCTGGCTCGATGAACATATCAGCGCAGGTTTCTACGTCTACCTGGAGATTGCTGACACCGGCTGCGGTATGGACAAAGAAACCTTGGCAAAACTTTTTGACCCCTTCTTTACCACCAAATTTACTGGACGCGGTCTTGGCATGGCTGCAGTGCTCGGCATTGTCCGCGGGCACAAAGGTGCTATTAAAGTTTACAGCGAACTAAAGCGTGGTACCACTTTCAAAATCCTGCTCCCTGCCAGCAGCAGACCAGCAGAAATTTTCAACGGTGACAGCCACGATAACGACTGGAAAGGTGAAGGGACAGTATTGCTAGTCGATGACGAAGAAACCGTTCGTGGCATCGGCGCAGAAATGCTAAGGGAGCTCGGTTATACAGTCATTACTGCTGTTGATGGTCGTGAGGGGGTAGAGCAATTCAAACAAAACCCCGACATCAGCTTGATCATCCTAGACCTGACCATGCCACACATGGATGGTGAACAATGCTTCCGTGAACTGAGACAGATCAAGCCAGACATCAAGGTCATCATGTCCAGCGGCTATAACGAGCAGGAAGTTACGCAGAAGTTCGTCGGCAAAGGGTTGGCAGGGTTTATTCAAAAACCGTACAAATTGTCAATTCTGAGAGAGGCCATACAGAAGATATTTTAAGGTAAAATCAGCGTCATAAAATAATCATAGCATCAAACCCGGAGGATATCGAGAGCTATCCATGATGGGTAAATGGGTATTGCTCCAAACCATCATTTGTGATACCTTCTCACTCGGAGGTAATAATCATGCTGCTACATACAGATGCCAGACGCCGAATCACACTCCCACCGATAGTTGGAATCAATCCAGGGGACGCGATTGATCTTGAGATACTTGCAGATGGCCGAATTATGCTGATTCCCA
>CAIYZD010000315.1 GCA_903930585.1 uncultured Geobacteraceae bacterium
GATCTACCCGGCTGTACCCTCTGCAGCCAAGAGCGTGATGGGCTGCCAGGCCGGTCTGCTCGGCTTTTTTGTACAGTGCCGGTTCCAGCCGTGCTGGAAATACATGTTCCGCCATGCCGTCGGTATATTTTGCTTCGAAGTCGTAGAATTCATTCTTAGGAACAATCTCGATGGCTCCGACCGGCGTATCGCCCAGAATGCCGATCTGCACCTCCTGCCCCTTGATATATTGCTCAACCAGAATTTCGTCATCATAGTGAAAAGCCAGTTCAAGAGCTGCCGCCAATTGGCTTTCCTCCTTGACAATCGATACTCCCACCGAGGAGCCTTCCTGTACCGGTTTGACCACCAGCGGCAGACCGAACGGGAGATCGGTCAGTTTCACGGTTTCACTGAGCCGGTAACAACGGAAGGGAGCGGTCAGGATTCCGCCGGCTAGAAATGCCTGCTTGCTGTACAGTTTGTGCATTGCCAGAGCGCTGGCGAGGACACCTGATCCGGTGTAGGGGATTTGGAGCAGTTCCAGCATTCCCTGCACACAACCATCTTCGCCGTAACGGCCATGCAGGGCGATGAAGGCGACATCGATTGCTTCCCGTTTCAGTACGTCGGCCAGATCACGTCCGACATCGATTGCTACGGCGTTGTACCCTTGCGCCATGAGCGCCTGGTGAACGGCGGTTCCGCTCTTCAGAGAAATCTCCCGTTCGGCCGAAAGGCCACCGAACAGTACGCCGATTTTTTTTGATTTCATCATGCCGGATACCTTTCCAAGCCGTGCCCGAACAAAAGAGGGAGGTTAAATCTGACCCACTATACGCACTTCTTCCTCAAGTGTCACGCCGGATGTTGCATGTACCGCATTTTTTACGATCTTTGCCAGATCGAGGAAATTTTGGCACGTTGCGCCTCCGATGTTGACGAGAAAATTGCTATGCACTTCGGATACCTGTGCGGCGCCAACCTTTACGCCGCGCATGCCGGCGCTGTCGATAAATCGCCAGGCGGCCTGCTCTTGCGGGTTTTTGAAGAACGAACCGGCGCTTGGATAGCCGACGTTATGTTTCGTCCGGCGCAATTCCAGATCATTGCGGATTTGTTCTTCGGTATGGTGTGGTTCGCACTCTTCAAGAGAAAATGTTGCAGCCAGTACGATATCGCCAACTTCAAGTTTCAGGTGCCGGTAGCCGTAATCAAGCTCGTCAATTCTGACCTCATGGACGTTGCCGTTGCGCAGCAGCGTCAGGTGATCGGTCCGTTCGAGGATTCCCTTGCCATACGCGCCGGCGTTCATCTTGATTGCTCCGCCGATGGTGCCGGGAATGCCGGAGATAAATCCGATCCCCCCCAATCCTTTCCCCTGGGCAAACCGTACCAGAGCCAGATTCTCAACTCCCGCCTCTGCTTTAATCATCGAGCCGTCGATGGCTGTGATGTGGTTGAACTTTTCCAGAGAGATGACCGCCCCTCGAATACCTTTGTCCCGAACCAGCAGATTGTATCCCCTGCCGATCATCAGCCAAGGGATATTACTCTCTTCCAGCCATGACAGCAGCGAGGTGAGATCGTCCGTGTCTTCCGGAATTGCGTACAGGTCGGCCGGCCCTCCAACCTTAAGCGAGGTGTGGAGCTGCATCGGTTCGCCCAGCAGCAGCCTTCCGCGAAATGGTATAGGGAGGTCCTCGTAGCGGCAACTCATGCATTGCTCCTATACGGTGCTCTGTAACAGTTGTACCAACGCTTCCCCCTGCTGCCAGATGTTGCCGGCGCCAAGGGTAATGACGATATCGTCTTTCCGGACGATTCCGGCCAGGTGCCCGGGGAGCAGTTCGCGATTGGCGATCCAGGTCACATCTTTCTGGCCGTGGCGGCCGATCTCGGCGGCAAGCCGCTCGGCAGTGGCGCCGTCGATAGGCTGTTCACCCGCAGCATATACGTCGGTCAGGACCAGCACATCCGCATCGTAGAAAGCGGTCACAAATTCGTTGAACAGTTCATGGGTGCGGGTATAGCGATGTGGCTGGAAGGCGGCCACGATGCGTCGCTCCGGCCATCCCTGCCGAGCTGCCGCAAGGGTTGCCCTGATTTCCGCCGGGTGGTGTCCGTAGTCGTCCACGACCATGATCCCCTTTGGTTCCCCCTTGACGGTGAAGCGCCGACCTACGCCACTGAATGAGGCAAATCCTTCCTGAATGGCGGTAAACGGCACGTCAAGTTCCAGAGCCACGGCGATACAGGCCATGGCATTCAGAACATTGTGCGGTCCCGGCATCGGAAAAGATATCTCGCCGAGCCGGTATCCTTTAAAGTGGGCGACAAACGTTGTCTGAAAACCGTCATGCCTGACATGAGTGGCGCGGATATCGGCCTGGGCCGAGAGGCCGTAGGTCATGTACCTTTTTTTAACCCGGGGCAGGACTTCGCGGATATTCTTGTCGTCAAGGCAGAGGACGGCCATGCCGTAAAAGGGAACTTTGTTGATAAATTCGACGAACGTGTCTTTGATCTCTTCGATACCGGAATAATGATCGAGATGGTCGGCGTCGATATTGGTTACTACGGCAATGGTCGGCGACAGGAGCAGAAACGAACCGTCCGATTCGTCAGCTTCGGCAAGCAGAAACTTTCCCTGGCCTATCTGGGCGTTGGTGCCGATGGCGTTCAGTTTGCCGCCGATGACAATCGTCGGATCGATGCCGGCGTGTCCGAGAATAGCGGCGGCCATCGAGGTAGTGGTGGTTTTTCCGTGAGTCCCGGCGATGGCGATGCCGTATTTCATCCGCATCAGCTCGGCCAGCATTTCCGCGCGCGGAATGACCGGTACATGCAGTCTCTTGGCTTCGATCACTTCAGGGTTGTCGTCGTGAACGGCGGAGGAGATTACCACGACATCAACATCCTTCAGGTTTTCTGCCATGTGTCCGATGCCGATTTCGGCGCCGAGTGAGGTCAAACGTTCGGTGATGTCCGACCCGCGCAGGTCGGAACCTGATACCTTGTAGCCAAGGTTGAGCAGCACTTCCGCGATTCCGCTCATACCGATTCCGCCGATGCCGACGAAGTGAATTTTATCTATTTTCCCGTACATTCGGTATCCTCTTGTTTCAGTAGGTGTGTGTCATTTCATCGACAATAATCCGGGCAGCATCCAGTCGTGCCAGACTGAAAGCCAGTTCTCCGGTGCGGCGGACAAGGTCCGGGTCTTCAGAAAGCGTCCGGATGGTCCCGGCCAGAGTTTCCCCGGATAATTCCCGTTCCAGCATCATGAAGCAGGCGTCTTTCTTGAGCAGTGCCTCGGCGTTACGGCGCTGGTGATCATCCACTGCGTGCGGAAACGGGATGAACAGGCATGTTTTACCGCATGCAGTGACTTCGGCGATGGTGGTGGCGCCGGCCCGGCAGATTATCAGGTCAGCCTTGGCGTATTCTGCCGCCATGTCGCCGATAAACGGAGTTACCGTTGCTGTTACGTCTGCTGCCCGGTATGCCTCCGTGACTTCGGTACAATCTTTTTCACCGGTCTGATGGGTAATCAACAAGGTACCAAGGCCCTGCTTCAACAGCGGAAGCGCCTCGATCATAGCGATGTTGATGGCGTGGGCCCCCTGGCTGCCGCCGAAGATGAACAGATGAAAATTCTCCCCATCCCCCCTTTGACAAAGCGGGGTACCCGTCAGGGCGAGGGAATTTACCTTTCCGGTCATGTCAAGAATCTGCCGCCTCAGCGGGTTACCGGTCAGCAGGGTGGTTTTGGAAGGAAAATAGCGCGCCGATTCTTCCAGTGTGATAAATACCTTGTCGGCAAACCTGGCAAGCAGCCGGTTCGTCTGGCCTGGAATGGCGTTCTGCTCATGGATGAAACGGGGAATCTGCATGCCGCGGGCTGCCAGTACCATCGGTAGAGATGCGTAGCCTCCCACTCCAAGAACCATATCCGGGCGAAAGTTCTTCAGTATTTTTCTCGATTGGGCGTACCCATATACCATCATTGCGGCGCCTTTAAGCTGGCTGAGGGATCCCTTACCGCGGATTCCGGATGCCGAAATCAGCTCCAGTCGATAGCCGGCCGCCGGAACGGCCCGGGCTTCAATGCCCCGTTCGGTGCCGACAAACAACACTTCATTTGCCGGATCGCGAGAAAGAAATTCTTCGGCAACGGCAATGCCGGGGAAGAGATGGCCACCGGTGCCGCCACCGGCAATAATCAGTTTCATGGATCCTCCTTCAGGCTGATGGAGGATATCTTCAGTCCCGATGAAATGTTGAGCAGAATACCGACGGCAAACAGGCTGATCAACAGAGAGCTGCCGCCGTAGCTGATAAAAGGGAGAGCCAGTCCCTTGGTCGGGAGCAGTCCGGTCACGACCCCCATGTTTACCGATGCCTCAATGCCGAATAATACGGCAATTCCCAGCGCCAGGAAACGTCCGAAGATGTCCGGAGCGGCAACGGCGATGCGCATGGCCCGCTGTACCAGCAGAAAAAACATCCCGATGATGACAATGACACCGATAAAGCCGAGCTCTTCGCCGACAACCGCCAGAATGAAGTCGGTATGAGCTTCCGGCAGATAGAAGAGTTTCTGCTTTCCTTCACCGAGCCCCTGGCCGAATAAGCCCCCGGTGCCGAAAGCAAGCCATGACTGGATGATCTGAAAGCCGCTGTTCTGCGGGTCCTGCCATGGGTCGAGAAACGCCAGAATGCGCCGCTTGCGGTAGGCAACATTCATAACCAGAAAGTAGAGGAATGGCAGCGACATCAAAAAAATCGAAATAATATAGACAAGCCGTGTGCCGGCGGCAAAGAGCATGATGATGGCGACCGCCGCCAGGGTCAGGGCCGAGCCCATATCCGGCTGTTTGAGCAGAAGGGCCAGCATCACGAGCAGAATCAGCATGTATGACACAAATCCGGGGCCGAGTTGCTTGATTTTATCCTGTTTCCGGTCCAGTGAGTAGGCCATGTACATGATCAGGGCGATCTTGGCGATCTCGGAGGGCTGAAGATTGAAACCGGGGAGCCGTATCCAGCGCGATGCTCCGCCGGCGCTCCCTCCGATTCCCGGAATAAGTACCAGTACCAGCAGCACGATGCATCCGAGCAGTACCGGAACCGCCATCTTACGCCAGAATTGGTAGTTGATCCGCATCGTTCCCAACATGATGCCAAAGCCGAGCAGAGCGAATATCCCCTGCCGTTTGAAGAAGAAGAAACCATCGTGAAAGCGTTTGGCAGCCATGACGGAAGATGCCGAATATACCATGACAACCCCGAAACAGGTGAGCGCAATGGCCATCAGCATGATCACCAGATCATATTCTTCCAGCTTCTTGAACATTTAGAGTGCCTTTACCGCAGCTATAAATCTTTGAGCACGTTCCTCATAATCGCGGAACATGTCGAAACTTGAACAGGCGGGCGACATCAGTACCGTTCCGCCGGAAGCCGTTATCTCCGCGGAGATACTCACCGCATCCTCCAATGTTACTGCTCGGCGGGTGTCGGTTAATGTCCCGAGCTCCATATCCATTCGCTCCGCCGCTTCACCGATCAGTACCAAGTGTCGCACGCGCTCCTTTATCAGCGGTGCCAGCGGGGCATATGCCCCTCCCTTGTCCTTGCCGCCGGCTATGAGCGTAATATCAGTGAAGCTTTCAAGCGCTTTTTCCACGCTGCCGACATTGGTGGCTTTGCTGTCTTCATAGTAGCCGACACCGTTTACTTCACGGACAAACTCCATACGATGATGGAGCGCTTCAAAACAGAGAATGGTTTCAAATGTTTCATCCGGACGACAGCCGAGCAGAAGCGCGCAGGCTACCGCAGCCATAATGTTTTCCAGATTGTGTACTCCCTGCAGCCGGATGGCGGCGGTAGGGAAACACTCCTCATGGCCGTCATGGCGATAGGTAATTACGCCATCTGTACAGAAAATTCCCTCCTCCAGCTCTATTTTTCTGCTGAAGGGGAACAGTGCGGCTTTGAGATTCTGCGCATGCTGCCAGACAAGCGGATCATCCCGGTTGACCACGGCAAAATCGTCTTCGGTCTGATTTTCAAAAATACGCAGTTTGGCGTTTATGTAGGCCTGGTAATCGGGGTAGCGGTCGAGATGGTCCTCGCTCAGATTCAACAGCGCCGCCACGGTCGGACGAAACGAGGTGATCCACTCCAGTTGGAACGAGCTGATTTCAGCAACGACCTGATCATATATCTCATGTGATTCCGCCAGTTCGATAAGCGGATTGCCGATGTTGCCGCCAACAAAGGTATGGTACCCATTGTGCTTGAAGATCGCGCCGAGGATGGTGGTAGTCGTTGTTTTGCCGTTGGTACCGGTGATTGCCGCTAACGGCGCATCGATAAACCGTGCAGCAAGCTCGATCTCGCTGATAATTTCACGTCCTGTACGGTGTGCCGCAACCAGTTGCGGCAGATCCATCGGCACGCCGGGAGAAACCACTATCAGGTCGCTGGTCAGGAAGGTTGCTTCGTCATGTCGTTCCAGCTGGCTGGTGATATCGTAGGCTGCCAGTTCTGCCAGTTGTACTGTAAGAGCCGATTCACTCCGCATGTCGGTGACGGTTACCCGTGCCCCTTTTGAGGCCAGAAAGCGGGCACAGGCGACGCCGGTTTTGGCGAGCCCGACGACGAGGACTTTTTTGTTTTTAAGCTCCATATAGTATTGCCTTAGAATCCGGTGTTATTTTCCTGTCAACGGTTTTATGGGGTGCCGGAACTGCTAATCCTGCTGCATCCGGCGATCAACTCAAATGGACCATTTATCCTGTGGATATAAGTAACGCACTTTATTCATTCTCTCCCAAACCCGATTGGCCGTTTTTTCTTCGATTCCGGCGGGGTCATCAATTGCCGGATGGCATCGAAAACCATCTTGAACTGGGAATCGTACTTCTTCTCCAGGTTTTCCAATTTCGCCGCCAGATCCTTGTGTGTTGAGATTATCTCACGGAGTTTGACAAAAGCTCTGACAACCTGGACACTCACTGCAACAGCAAGAGGCGTGTTCAGGACACTTGCGGCCATAATAGTGCCATGTTCGGTAAAGGCGTATGGCAGGTTTCGTGAGAATTTTAATTTTGAGAGGTGGTCGCAATTTGCGACCACCTCTATTTTTTCTGTTGAAGACAGTTGGAACATGAAATCTTCAGGAAAGCGCTCTCTGTTACGGCGTACTTGCTCGTTCAAGCGTTTTGTCTCAACTCCATATAACACGGCAAGGTATGCATCGAGCATGACCCTTTCTCCGCGAATCACAAGTATCTTTTGCTTAATGAGTTCAGCAGGAATCATATCTTTCATCGTCCCTCCATCAGGTGGTCACAGTTTGTGACAACCTGATTTCAAAACTTAAAGTCACAATTTGTGACTTTAAGTTGGTAACATATCAATAAATATGGCTTTCCTTTGAAGTCGCAAATTGCGACCTCAAAGATTACCTCGTGATTTTAAACGTCACCTCATCTTCAGTGTCGAAATTGCCACGAGCGCCAGGATGATGCTGATAATCCAGAAGCGGACGATGATCTTCGGCTCGGCAACGCCTTTCAGTTCGAAGTGGTGATGAATCGGGGCCATGCGGAAGATCCGTTTGCCGCGATACTTGTAGGAACCGACCTGGAAAATAACCGACAGCGCCTCGACGACAAAGATACCGCCAACGATTACCAGCAGGATCTCCTGCTTGGTCAGCACCGCAATGGTTCCCAGCGTTCCCCCCAGTGAGAGCGAGCCGACGTCCCCCATGAAAATCTCGGCAGGATATGAGTTGTACCAGAGGAAACCAAGCCCGGCTCCAACCATGGCGCCGCATAATACGGCCAGTTCGCCGGCCCCTGCTACGCGCGGAATCTGCAGGTAGGCCGACAGTGTGGCGTGTCCGGCGATGTAGGAAAAGAGCATATAGGTGGCGGCATTGATCGCCACCGGCCCGATGGCAAGCCCGTCAAGTCCGTCTGTAAGGTTGACGGCGTTGCTGGCGCCGACGATTACCAGGATGACAAACGGGATGAACCAGACCCAGAGGTCAGGGTGAAAATTTTTGAAGAGCGGAAAATAGAGAATTTCATTGAACTCGGGCTTGATGAACAAAAACAGGGCGACCGACCCGGCCAGTACGACCTGCCAGAACATCTTCTGGCGGGCGGATAAACCCCTGGTATTTTTCTCGACAACTTTTTTATAATCGTCAATAAAGCCGATCAGACCGTATCCGACAGTAATGAAAAGTGTGATCCAGATATACTGATTGGTAAGATCGGCCCAGAGCAAGGTCGGTATGACGATTGCCGACAGGATTATGACGCCTCCCATGGTGGGTGTGCCCTGCTTCTGCAGATGCGATTCCGGACCGTCGGTACGGATGACCTGACGCGCCTGCATCGACTCCAGTTTACGGATGATCCAGGGGCCAAGGACAAAGCATACTATCAGCGCCGTGATCATGGCGTAGATAGTACGGAACGTCAGGTATTTAAATATGTTAAACAGTTTGATGTTGGTCGCGAGCGGATAAAAAATGTGGTAGAGCATGGGTTATTCCCCTTTGATCATCTGCTTGAGTAGCGTGGCCACTTTCTCCATGGTCATCCCGCGCGATCCTTTTATCAGAATGACGTCGCCTTCCGTTGCGGTATGCCGTATCCGCTCGGCAATCTCTCTGTGGCTGGCACCGCAGAAAATAGCTTCAGCAGACATACCTGCCAGTATGGCTCCTTCGCCAGCGTATTTCGTCATCCGCTCACCCATCAGGTAGAGGTGGTCGACATTCCGGCCGGCTATGGCGCCAACGCCCCGATGCGCATCGGGTTCGTGTTCGCCCAGTTCCAGCATATCGCCAAGTACTGCAATACGGTGCCCTGCGGGCGCTATCTGCGCAAGTGTCTCAAGAGCTGCTTTTGCTGAAGCAGGGTTGGCATTGTAACTGTCGTCAATGAGGGTAATTCCGTTCAGTTTCTCGATCTGAAAACGCCCCTGGTACGGTGTGAACGCTTCCAGTCCGGCGGTGATAACCGGCAGTTCAACCTTCTCCAGCAGTGCGGCGGTTGCCGCGAGTGCGTTATAAACATTATGGCGTCCGCAGACCTTGAGATGTACGGTGGTTTCGCCATGGGGTGTCACAATCAGGATGTGTTGTCCTTCCAGTCCCAGAGGTTCGATTTCCCGGGCGCGTACTTCACCCCGATCGATACCGAAGCTGATCCGGCGGGCGGATGCGTTCTGTGAAAGTGAGGCAACTCGGGAATCATCGGCGTTGACGACCGCCAGACCGCCATCGCTGATACGGTGCAGTAATTCACCCTTGGCCGCGGCTACCGCCTCGACCGTTCCCATACTTTGCAGGTGTGCGGGCAGAGCATTCAGGACTATACCGACCCGTGGTACGGTGATTGACGCCAGTCGGTCGATCTCACCCGGTTCACTCATTCCCATTTCCAGCACTGCCCAACGGTGCTCCGGTCGGAGCTGAAACAGCATCTGGGGAAGGCCGATCAGGTTGTTAAGGTTGCCGGATGTTTTAAGGCCCGGAGCGGTAAGCGACAAAATGGTCGCCAGCATTTCTTTGACGGTTGTTTTTCCGTTGCTGCCGGTTACTCCGATGATCGGAATCTCGAAATGTCGCCGCCATTCCGCGGCCAAGTCACCAAGAGCGTGAAGGTTGTTTTTTACCGCAATACAGGTGAGAGATTCGGGGAGCTGGTTTTCCTTCAGCCACTGTTCCTCGGCCACGATTACCGTAACATTTTTTTTGGAGACTTCCTGAATAAACGTATGGCCATCGAAACGCTCGCCACGCAACGGTACGAACAGTTGCCCGGGGGCGACACTTCGTGAATCGGTTGATACTGCGGATATCTCTCCCGCTGCCGGGCCGATTACCCGGCCTCCGGTAGCGATGGCTATTTCGTCAATGGTAAACATTATGGCTCATTCTCCGTAAAGGCTGTCAGCGCCTCTTCCCGGTCGTCAAAATGGTGTTTTGTCGTTCCGATGATCTGATAATCTTCATGCCCCTTGCCTGCGAGCAGGACTATGTCACCGGGACGGGCCAGGCGGATCGCCAGGCGGATCGCCTCATGGCGATTTTCCAACAGTATAACCCCTTTTCCCGGAAAGTCTTCCTGCAGTTCTTCAAAGCGGTATTCGTGCAGAGCCAGCGGCGTGATGCCGGTCTTGATCTGTTGCAGGATGCTCAAGGGGTCCTCGGTACGGGGATTATCGGACGTCACGATTGCCAGATCGCTCATGGAGGCGGCGACTTTCCCCATGATCGGGCGCTTGCCGTTGTCGCGGTCGCCACCACAGCCGAACAGGGTGATAATTCGACCCGTGGCGATTTCCTTCAGCGTTGCCAGGACATTCTCCAGTGCATCTCCCGTATGGGCATAATCAACCAGGCAGGTGACGCCGGAGCGGTTTGCCACACGTTCCATGCGCCCCGGAACGGTACTGTGGTTTTCAATGCCGTACTTTATTGCCGGGAGCGGCAGGCCGAGAGCGACCCCGGCCGCGACTGCGGCCAGAATATTGGAAAGATTGAAGCGTCCCAGAAGGCGTGAGTTGAATTCAAAATGTCCTGCCGGTGTAACCATGGTAGCGGTGATGCCGTTGACTGACGATCGTACTGCCGTCGGTTGCACGTCGCAGTGACCGTTAATTCCGTAAGTGATTACCGGACAGCAGGCACGCCTTGCAACTTCTTCCCCGTAAGGGTCGTCCATGTTGACAACCGCGCGGCGCCGCGGCTTTTCCGGGGATGGTCGGAGCAGTTCGGTAAAGAATCGGCATTTTGAGTCAAGGTAGCGTTCCATTGTGCCGTGGTAATCCAGGTGGTCACGGGTCAGATTGCTGAAAATGCCCACGTCGAAATGGCAACCATCGACCCGCTTCTGCTCCAGGGCATGCGAGGATACCTCCATCACGAACGCCTCTGCCCCGGCTTCGGCCAACTGCCGGAATGCACGTTGCAGCTCGGTTGATTCCGGGGTGGTGTGAGATGCCTGAATGCATGTCGTACCGAACCGGTAGCTGATCGTTCCGAGCACCGCCGCGCGCTGCCCGGCTGCTTCCAGAATAGCTTCGATCAGATACGTGGTCGTGGTCTTGCCGTTAGTGCCGGTAATGCCGATCAGCGGCTTTACCGCAGTAGGATCGCCATTGAAGAGGGCCGATATGCTACCCATAGCGGCTCGTCCGTCTGCCACCTTGATCCAGGGGAGCCCGTCAGGAGCCGCCGCCGGATCTTCAAGGAGTATCGCCGCCGCACCGTTTGCCACAGCCTGTTCGATATACCGGTGCCCATCGGCCTGTACGCCGCGCAACGCAAAAAAGAGGGCACCCGGCACCACTGCGCGTGAGTCACAGGTGAGGGAGCTGATAGAGACGGTCGTGTCTCCATGGATTTCCGAATCGGGTAATTTGTCGAGTAGTTCACGCAGCGTCATGCGCTCTCCTGTAAAAACGGTAAAACCTGCCGGTTACCCGGCAGGCGCTTTCAACATTACGCTGAAGGGGCAAATTTTATCCAGACTTCATCTACTCCCCGGATCTTATGGCCGGGAGGAGGGTTTTGCTCTGCCGCCCGTCCGCTTCCGATCAGCCTGATATTGATGCCGCGCTTCTCCATAACCTGCAAGACCCGGCGCATGCTCATTCCGGTGAAATTTGGCATGACTTCGCCTTCGACAGGGTTTTCCTCCGCATCTCCATCTGACAGAGATTCGATTGCCACCGCCGGAGCTGCTTTAGTGTCCTGGGGTTTGGCCACTACCGTTGTCGGTATGTTCGGTTGAATCTTCATATATGCCAGAGCATTCTGGGCGATCCCGCGAAATGCGGGAGCGGCGACCACACCGCCATACTTGACCCCTTGAGGCTCGTCAATAATCACCGCGATGGTCAATTTCGGCTTGTCAGCCGGCACGAAACCGACAAATGATCCGATTCGTTTGGAAGGAGAGTAGGCCCGCGTAACCGAATCGACCTTCTGGGCCGTCCCTGTTTTTCCTGCCACGAGAAAGCCGTCCAACGCCGCTTTTGTCCCGGTGCCGCCGTCGACGGTGACGGTTTCCATCATTTTCGTAACTTTTTGGGCGGTCTCGGGAGATATGACCCGGCGTACGAGTTGTGGCTCGAACTTCTGAATGACCGTACCGTTGTCATCGAGAATCTGCTCTACCAGGTACGGCTTCATCAGATTTCCGCCGTTGGCAATGGCAGAGATCGCTGAAACCAGCTGAATGGTCGACAGAGAAACACCTTGCCCAAAGGAAATCGTGGCCAGGTCGATTCCGTACCAGTGACGCTTCAAATTTCCGGGAGATTCGCCCGGCAGGTCAATGCCGGTGCGTCCGCCAAAACCGAAGTTGCGGAGATAGGTTGACAGCTTTTCCCCCCCCATTTTGAACCCGATTTTTGCCGCGCCGATGTTGCTGGAATATTTTATAATTTCCGAAACGGTGAGACGTGAATGCGGGTGATCGTCATGAATGGTCCGTCCGGACGTCTGGTAGACACCGTTCTCGCAGTTATACACATCTGTTGCCTTAATGGTGCCCGAGTCAAGAGCCGAGGCGATGGTAAAGACCTTGAAGGTTGATCCCGGTTCGAAGCTGTCCGTCACCACATGATTGCGCAATTGGGCAAGTGTATAACGTGCATAGGCATTCGGGTTGAATGTCGGGTAGTTTGCCATGGCCAGAACCTTGCCGGTATCCGATTCCATCACCAGCGCCATTCCGCTTTTGGCGTTACTTTCCGTCACGGCCTTGGCCAGCTCTTTTTCGGCAATAAACTGAATGGTTTTGTCAAGGGTCAGGATAACGTTTTTGCCGGGAGACGAATCCTTGATGACCGTATTCATTATGGAAATATTTCTGCCGAGAGCGTCCCGCTCCGTTATCATATAGCCGGTATTGCCCAAAATGGTACTATCGTACCGGAGCTCGATTCCCTCCAGACCGTTAGGGTCGCGCCCCGTGAAGCCGACCACGTGTGCGGCAATCTCCCTATTGGGGTAAAACCGCTTGGATTCCGGCGCAAATCCGATGCCGGGCAGCTTCATGTTCTTGACACGGGTTGCGACTTCGGGTGCCAGCCAGCGCTCAACCCACGTGAACGATTTGTTGACGGAAAGTTTGGCAACAAGTTCACTTTTGGGGACATTCAAAATCGGAGCCAATACCGCCGCGGTGCCATCGACATCCTTTATGCGACGAGGTTCAGCGTAACAGGAATCCATGTGAATAGATTCGGCAAGTGTGGTGCCGTTGCGATCAAGGATACTGCCGCGGGCCGGTGTAAGGTCTACTTTATGTTGATGCTGTTTGTCGGCCTTTTTAACGAGGGTTTCGTGCTGGAGGATTTGCAGATAGAACGAGCGTCCAACCACCGTCAGGAACAGCAGGCCGAAAACCGTCCCGATCATGATGATCCGGATGCGAGCCCATTTCTCCCGTTCGTCTTTCATTTGACGTGGATGACCTGCTGATCGGTCGGCAATGCCATTCCCAGGTCGTTTTTGGCGATAGCTTCAATACGGGCCGGTGCTTTCAGAGAGGCGGCTTCGAGTCTCAGGCGTTTCTGCTCTTGCCCCGCCTCACTCAGTTGTCGGCTGATCTCGGAGATCTCCATATTGAGGTCAAGCAGCTTGAAGCGTGACCAGACATGAAAGGCGGAGACGATGGTAAACATGATCATGCAGACCATGAGATATTTAAATATGTCAATCCGGTGCGACACCACATCTATGCCGCCAAGAATGCGGGGTGCGGCAACTTTTGTGTATTCGGTTCGTGCGTGTGCCATACAGGCCTCCTGTTACAACTTCACTACTGCCCTCAGCTTGGCGCTGCGCGAGCGAGGATTCACGTCTGTTTCTTCCTGTGTCGCGGTTACCGGCCTGCCGGTCAAAATTTTCACCCGCGGCTGTTTGCCGCAGACACAGACCGGCATCTGTCGTGGGCAGGTGCATCCTTCGGCATATTCCCGGAAGATATGCTTGACGATCCGGTCTTCAAGCGAGTGAAACGAGATGATAACGCCCCGGCCGCCTGGTTTCAGAAGCTCCAAAGCCGCGCGCATCCCCTGCTCCAGGCTGTCCAGTTCGCTGTTGACCGCAATGCGGAGCGCCTGAAAGGTGCGGGTGGCCGGGTGGATTCGCTCATCCCACTTTGCCTTGGGAACAGCCCCCTTGATAATATCCACCAGATGGAAGGTAGTGGTTATCGGAGATTCGGTTCGTTCCTTGACGATGAAAGATGCAATCCGCTTTGCCCAGCGTTCCTCGCCATATTCCGCAATAATCTGATCCAGTTGCCGTTCCGGCAGTTCATTGAGCAGATCGGCGGCGGTTTTGCCGTTGCTTGTGTCCATACGCATGTCGAGCGGAGCATCCTGCTGAAAGCTGAAGCCGCGTTCTCTCGTATCCAGTTGATGCGAGGAAACTCCAAGGTCAAGGATGAAGCCATCAATCGCGGCAATGCCGAGAGTGCCCAGATGTCCGGAAACGTCGGCAAAGTCGCCATGCAACAGACGGATTTGATTGCCATACTCTGCCAGCCGTGCTCCCGCTGCGGTCAATGCCGCTTGATCGCGGTCGATGCCGATCAGCACCGCCTGAGGCGCTTTTTTTAGGATCAGTGCGGAATGTCCCCCGCCACCCACTGTGCCGTCAAGATAGGTTTTTCCGTCCGCCGGTTCCAGAAAACGGATGACCTCATCCGGCAGAACCGAAAGGTGGTGAAATGCACCCACTAGAGACTAAGTTCCGCGGCTGCTTCAGTGCCGCTCGGGAAGTTTTTCATGTTCTGGGCGCGGACTTTGTCCCATTCGCTCATGCTCCAGATTTCTATTTTGTCCATTGTACCGACGAACTGAATTTCGCGGTCAAGGGCTGCATCCCTTCGAAATGTCGGAGGAATCAGGAACCGCCCCAGCTTGTCGGCGCAACATTCCTGGGCCGGTGCAATAATGGTATGCATGATGCTTTTGCGCTGTTCTGAGGTAAACCCTTTGCTGGTGCGAAATTTTTCCTCGAAGGCAAACCACTCTTTATATGGATATACCAGCAGGCCTGAGCTGAAAAGGCCATCTCCCAGGCCGACCGGAGCGGAATTAGTCAGGAAAAAACGTTCGTCACCATGCGTCCCGGCGAGAATCTCCCGGAATCGGGCCGGCAGGCTGGTACGCCCTTTGGCATCTATGGTTGTCTCGAAAATTCCCCTGAACATATCGCCTCGTTGGCAGTATTTTCCACAATGTTCCACTTTTTTCCACGTAGTGGTAATTTATACCGGTGGTCAAGGCCGGTGTCAATATAAAATATGAATTTTGTGAGGGAAAATTGTGCATGCGGAGCAGGAGATTTCTGGTATATTCGGGATGAGGGATGAGGGATTTTGACTGTCTCATCTCTCCACCGTTTTTGATGAAGGAGAGTTGAGATGAGTATGATGATGTCACCGCTTATTACCGGCGTCCACTTCCCACCCATTTCCGAGGTTAAACGCTGGCTGGCCGAGAGGCCGCTTGATGGCCGGGAGCTGATCGATCTCTGTCAGGCCGTGCCGGATTATCTCCCCGCTCCGGAATTGACCGAGCATCTCTCCGGGTTGCTGACTGATCCGCTCATATCGAAATATTCGCCCGACGAGGGGATCCTGGAGGTACGCGAGGCGGTGTGCGGCTATTATGGCAGGAAATATGGCGCACAGGTGTCGCCGGGCAATATATGTCTGACCATCGGCGCCAGTCAGGCGTTCTGGTTGGCGATTGTTACCCTCTGCCGGGCCGGTGACGAGGTCGTGGTACAGGCGCCCTACTACTTCGATCACCCAATGGCGCTCGATATTCTTGGTATTAAAGGAGTATACGCCTCTTTTGTAGAAGCTGACGGGGGACTTCCGAATCCTGTCGCCATCGAAAAGCTTATCGGTGACAGGACACGGGCCATACTGGTGGTATCCCCCAGCAATCCGACCGGCGCTATTACCTCGCCGGAGACGATTCGGACGCTGTTCGATGTGGCCAAACGCCATAATATCGCTTTGATTCTGGATGAAACCTACAATGAATTTATTCCCGGAGGCCTGCGCCCGCACGATCTGTTCAGCGATCCGGCCTGGGGCGGCCATTTTATCCAGATCGCCTCGTTTGGCAAGACCTATGCGTTGACCGGCTACCGTGCCGGGTTGCTTGTTGCTTCCGAGCCTTTTATTCATAACGCCCTCAAGGCGCAGGACACCATGGTCGTCTGCCAGCCGCGCATAACGCAGCATGCCGTCAAGTATGGTGTTGAGCATCTTGACGGCTGGGTCGCGGCCAACCGGGACATGATGACCCGGCGTCATGACCTGTTCCGTGAAGAGTTTTTGCAGCCGGGCAACCGGTTCCGGTTGGCCGCCAGCGGCGCTTTCTTTGCCTGGGTGCATCATCCCTTTGAAGGATGCAGCGGACGTCAGGTAGCGAAGCGGCTGGTGGACGAAGCCGCCATTCTCTGTCTGCCGGGTGAAGTCTTCGGCCCCGGTCTGGAGGGGTATGTGAGGCTGGCGTTCGGAAATATCCGGGAAGAGGCTATTCCCGAAGCGGTCAGGCGGTTTCGGGAGCTGGTGTGACCTGCATGATAGCTTAATTTGTATACCGGGCGTTCATTCGAAATTGCCTTTCATCTTAAAACCGTGTACGGTTTCCGGCGTGTCACAAAAAGCTCGATCAAATTTAATACACCTGCATTCCCGCATATAATTTGCGGCAGGGAAGGAACGTTATATGGTCCATAAAAAGAAGCGCACGACAATCAATTCACCCGGCTTATCGGAACTGCCACCTTTGCCGGTGGCTGTTCCTGACCTGATCCACGATTACCGGCACTATTTTACCTATACGCTTGGCCAGAACAAATACTGCCATTCAACCTCTTATTTTTACAAGGCCTTGGCATTGACCGTTCGAGACCGCCTGATGGACCGCTGGAAGAATACCAACTACCGGTACGTCGAGTCGAATTGCAAACGGGGGTATTACCTGTCGCTGGAGTTTTTAATGGGGCGGACTCTTGACAATGCCATGCTGAATCTCGGTATTACCGATGCCGCGACCGAGGCAATGCATGAGCTTGGCATCAATTTGGAGGATCTGGCTCAGGCCGAGATTGATGCCGGACTCGGCAATGGCGGCCTCGGACGTCTGGCGGCCTGTTTTCTGGATAGCTGCGCCACTCTGCAGTTGCCGGTTATGGGGTATGGAATACGCTATGAATACGGCATGTTCCGCCAGCGGCTCGTGAATGGTCGCCAGATAGAAGAGCCGGACCACTGGTTGCGTGATGGCAATCCCTGGGAGCAGGAACGGCCGGAATTTACCCAGCGTATCCGCTTTGGGGGGCGAAGTGAGCACTATTGTAGCGAGACCGGAGAGCTTCGCGTCCGTTGGGTTGATAGTCGGGACGTTCTGGCGGTCCCGTACGATATTCCGATCCCCGGCTATCGCAACGGTACCGTCAATACGCTGCGACTCTGGAAAGCGGCAGCTACAGATGCGTTTGACCTGGGTGAATTCAATGCCGGTGGGTATGCCGAATCGGTGGCCACCAAGAATGAAGCCGAAAATATCACGATGGTGCTCTACCCGAACGATGCCAGTGAAAATGGCAAGGTGCTCCGTTTGCGCCAGCAGTATTTCCTCGCGTCAGCCAGTCTTCAGGATGTCATAGAACGCTGGATGATGGTGCGCAAAGGCGACTTCAGCGACTTTGCCGAAAATAACTGCTTTCAGCTGAACGACACCCATCCAAGCTGCGCCGTGCCGGAACTGATGCGTATTCTGATGGACGAACAGGGAATGGCCTGGGAGGAGGCTTGGGGAATTACCTGCCGGACGATGGCATACACAAATCACACCCTGCTGCCCGAAGCACTGGAAAAATGGCCACTGCCGCTCTTCGGCCAGCTCCTGCCGCGGATTCTGGAGATAGTTCTGGAGATCAATGCCCGTTTCATGAGCGAGGTGTCCAGTCGATGGCCCGGAGACGGTGAGCGTATGCGGCGCATGTCCATCATCGAAGAAGGTGACGTCCCTCAGGTGCGGATGGCATATCTGGCAATTGTCGGAAGTTTTTCCGTCAACGGGGTTGCCGCGCTGCACTCGCAGCTGCTTATTCAGGGGCTGTTCCGGGACTTTTATGAACTCTGGCCGCACAAATTCAATAACAAGACCAACGGAGTGACGCCGCGCCGCTGGATCGCCGGTTGCAACCATGGTTTAAGTCAGCTGGTGACCGAAAAGATCGGTGATGGCTGGGTGGCCGATCTGCAGCAGATCAGCCGGATCGCAGCGTTTGCCGATGATCCTGAATTCCAGCGGCAGTGGCAGGAGGTGAAACTGGCCAACAAGGTGCGGCTTTCCGCTATCGTTCAGGCCAGGAGCAACGTCATATTTAATCCGGAAGCGTTGTTTGATGTCCAGGTCAAGCGGATCCACGAGTATAAACGCCAGCTTCTCAACATACTGCATGTTATCCATCTCTATTATCGGATCAAGCGGGGTGACACGGAGGGGTGGACTAATCGGTGCGTGCTGATCGGCGGTAAAGCGGCGCCCGGTTATGCGATGGCAAAGCTGATCATCAAGTTGATTAATAACGTGGCTCAGCAGGTCAACTCCGATCCGGCGGTCGGCGACAAGCTTAAACTGGCGTTTGTGCTTAATTACAACGTGAGCGCAATGGAGAACATCTGCCCCGGCACCGACCTCTCGGAACAATTGTCCACCGCCGGCAAGGAGGCCTCCGGCACCGGCAATATGAAATTCATGATGAACGGCGCGATAACCATCGGTACTCTGGATGGCGCGAACATTGAAATCCGCGAGGAGGTCGGCGAGGATAATTTCTTCATGTTCGGCCTGACGAGCGAAGAGGTCGATGCGATGCGCGGGCACTATAATCCCAACGCCATAATTGGCGGCGACGAAGATTTGCAGAGGGTCATGAATCTGCTCCGCTGCGGACATTTCAATCTGTTCGAGTCCGGTCTCTTTGATCCGATCATTAATGCAATTTGTTCTCCCCAGGATCCCTGGATGGTTGCAGCGGATTTCCGCAGTTTCGTCGATGCCCAGCAACGCGTGGCGGAAACGTATCGGGACCGTGAACGCTGGACCCGCATGAGCATTCTTAACACAGCCTGTAGTGGCAAGTTCTCCACAGATCGGACAATCAGCGATTATAATGATAATATCTGGCATCTGAAGACGATGCCGATCAAAGACGGAGAGTGACGTTGTTATGACGAACCGTGCTGATATGTCATGCCTTTCCGGGTGACCATGGACGTAATAACGACCCACACCAATGCCGATTTCGATTGCCTCGGCGCCATGACGGCGGCGTTGAGGCTGTACCCCGGTGCTCTGTTGTCCTTTCCCGGATCGCAGGAGAAATGTTTGCGCGATTTCGTGGAGCGGCATTCTGACTACCTGCCGCATGTTACCCGTGCCAAGGAAATCGACCTGGAAGCAATTTCCCGCCTGATCATTGTCGATTGCCAGTATGCCTCCCGCATCGGCCGCTTCGCCGAAATTTTGAATCGTCCCGGCCTGGAAATCCATATCTACGATCATCATCCGGTGACGAACGAAAGCATCGTGCCGACCCATGGAACGATTGCGGTGTGCGGCGCAGCATCAACCATCCTGGCTGCCGTGCTGATGAAAGAGGGCGTCTCATTGAGCCCGGAAGAGGCTACCCTGATCATGCTCGGTATCCACGAAGATACCGGGCGACTGCTGTTCGCATCGGCAACTCCGGACGATTACCGCGTGGCCGGTTGGCTGCTCGGGGAGGGGGCGCGTCTGAACATCGTCACTGATGCGCTGACGCCGGAATTGACCAAAGCGCAGATGGGGCTTTTGAAACAGCTGCTGACGACTCTTAAAACCAGTACGGTGAATGGCGTGACGATTTCGGTTGCTCACGCTTCGTGCGATCATTATGTCGGTGATATAGCCTCGCTGGCGCACCTGATGCGGGACATGGAAAACATGGACGCCCTGTTTGTGGCGGTGGCCATGGAAGATCATGTTTACCTTGTTGCCCGCAGCCACGTTCCCGAAATTGATGCCGGCGAAATCATGAAGGGTTTCCAGGGGGGAGGGCACGCCACCGCCGCTTCGGCTGTTGTGCATAACCAGTCGCTGAAGGGGGTGCTGGAACAGCTTGACGCGCTGCTGCAATGTTCGATCAGGGTCCAGGCATCTGCGGGGGACATCATGTCGGCGCCGGTCAAGACGATGCCCGACTCGGTTACCATTGGCGGAGCACGGGAATATTTGACCCGCTATAATTGCAATGCCATGCCGGTCATGGATGGGAATGCAATGGTCGGCGTGATCTCGCGGAAGACCGTCGAGAAAGCGCTGCATCACGAACTGGGTGAGTCACCGGTGACGGACTTCATGCATACGGAGTATCTTCAGGCTACTGCCGATACCTCGTTGATCGATATTCAGTCCTACATGGTGACCGGCAACCGCCGTTTCGTGCCGGTTTTTGATGGAGCACGCCTGATCGGGGTGGTGACGCGAACCGATCTGATGCGACATACCTACGGAGGGCGTCGGGGACAGAGCGGCGCACTCTACGACCTCGAATCCCTGGAGGTCCCGACACGTATCCGTTCGGTTGCCGGATTGCTCGGCAAGAGGCTTACGGCGGATATCCGTGAAACCTTGCGAGCGTTGGGCGCGGTTGGCGACGAATTGGGGATGGCGGTCTATGCGGTCGGCGGCTTTGTGCGAGACCTGCTGTTGGGAATCGAAAACCTTGATATTGATATTACGGTTGAAGGGGATGGCATTTTTTTTGCCGAGTGCTTTTCCGGACACTATGGCGGCAGGGTGCGCAGTCACCGGAAATTCGGCACGGCGGTACTGGTTCTTCCCGATGGGCAAAAGATAGACGTGGCCAGCACACGCCTCGAATATTATGAATCCCCCGGCGCCCTGCCGACCGTGGAACGGGCTTCGCTTCGGCATGACCTCTACCGGCGTGATTTTACGGTTAACACCCTGGCGCTTTGTATTAATGGCGGACGCTTCGGTGACCTGACCGATCATTTTGGCGGGCAGCAGGATATCCAGGAACGGGTTGTCAGGGTGCTGCACAACCTGTCTTTTGTCGAAGATCCGACCCGTGTGTTTCGGGCCATTCGTTTTGAGCAGCGTCTTGGTTTTCATCTTGCGCCACATACCGAAAACCTGATTCGCAACGCGGTACGGATACATCTCCTCGATAAGTTGGGAGGGGAACGGCTGCTGAGTGAACTGGTGCAGATCATGCGTGAAAAAGAGCCGGTTGCAGCCATCGGGCGCATGTCTTCCCTGGAACTTCTCCCGTTCATTCACCCCGCGCTTAAGCTGGTGCCGGCTACGGAGCGCGTGCTGCATGAAACGGGACAGGTCATGGCCTGGTTCCGGCTGCTCTATCTGGAGGATCACTGCGAACCGTGGCAGGTCTATTTTATGGGTTTGTGCGATGGTCTCACGTCCGGTGAATTCCATGATGCCTGCGGACGGCTGGCAATCCCCGGACGGCTGGCCTCCCGGCTCTGCAGCCAGCGCCATCTGGTGTTTTCGATTCTCAATACGATCAAGCGCCGTCTGAAACAGTCATCAGAAGTGCGAAACAGCCAGTTGTTTTCATGGTTTAATGGCCTGGCGCCGGAGATGTTGCTGTATCTGGCGGCCCGAGCCAGCAGCGAACAGGTCAGACGCTTTGTGTCGCTCTACCTGACCCGGTTGCGGGAAATCACCCCGGTGTTGAATGGTGATGACCTTTGCGGGCTCGGTCTGGAGCCCGGCCCGCTGTTCCGGAGTATCAAGGAGCGTCTTTTGCAGGCGCGTCTCGATGGCGAGGTGCAGAGTCGGGATGACGAGCTGGCGTTGGCGCACTCTCTGATTAAAAACCGGTCCAATGCCTGAACGGGTTCAGGAAATACCGTGCGTGAAACAGTGCTGTCCTAATAAGCGGCTTGACGGGATGCTCCTCTACATGCTAGTAAAATGGTGGAAAGAATCCAATAATGAGTACGGGGACGATATACCATGAAACGATTAAAAAAGGGTGTGACAGTATTGATGCTGGTGTCGCTTTTATCAACAACCTCCTCGGCGTTTGCCGGAGATGATACGATCAGGGAGGTTTTTACCGACGCATTTTACGGCGCGGCCATCGGTGGGCTTGTGGGCGGTGCAATCATGGTTTTTCAGAAGAAACCGTTTGATCATGCCAATTTTATTGCCTATGGCGCTGCATCGGGGGTACTGGTCGGCACCGCTTTTGGTCTGGCCAAGTCTGCCCGCGCTTTTGCTGAAGTTGAAAATGGCCGTGTGAAGGTTGCGTTTCCGACAGTTACCCCGGAACTGGTTGTTTCGCCGGGATCCAGCCAGACCACAGTTGCCTGGAAAGCCGATCTGGTTCGAGGCACATTCAACTGATCGTTTTTTCATGCCGCAGTAATCTGAAAAACCCGCTGTTAAGCTATGGCGGGTTTTTTATATTTTAGAGAAGAACACACATTTTCCAGGAGGGTAACAATGTCAGAATTTACGAACGTTACGGTTGTCAAAAAGGCCAATATTTATTTTGCTGGTCAGGTTGTCAGTCACTCTGTTCTGTTTGCCGACGGCGCCAAAAAAACGCTGGGGGTCATGCAGGCGGGAGAATATGAATTTTCCACCGGTGCTGCCGAAATCATGGAAATTTTATCGGGAGAGTTGGAGTGGCAATTGAAAGGTGAAGCGGAGTGGTTAAAAGTGAGCGGCGGTGAATCGTTCAATGTACCGGCAAATTCCGCGTTTCTGATGAAAGTGCCGGTTGTGACCGATTACTGTTGCTCTTTTGTCGGCTGACCAACGGTAGTTTTATGAGCGGGAGCCCTGAACGTCAGATCGTCGGGCGGTTCGCCCCCTCTCCGACCGGCGCGTTGCACTCCGGTTCACTGGTTGCTGCAGTCGGAAGCTACCTGATGGCCAAGCGGGATGGCGGGCGGTGGCTGTTGCGTCTTGATGATTTGGATACGTCGCGCCAGGTGCCGGGGATGTCCGATGATATCCTGCGGACACTGGAGCTGTTCGGTCTGTTCTGGGATGGTGAGGTCGCCCGGCAGAGCGGCCATCTGGAAGAGTACCGGCACGCATTTGACGCGTTGCTCCGGATGGGGGCACTCTATCCGTGCGGTTGTTCCCGTAAGGAAATTGCCCGGAGCGCATCAGCTCCCCACGGTGAAGACGATGGTCTTGTGTACCCCGGCAGTTGCCGGGGAGGGATGAAGAGGGGGAAAACGGAACCTGTTATCCGCTCCTGGCGGGTCAGGGTGCCGGAAGATGACATCTGCTTTTCGGACCTGAGGAGGGGGCGTATCTGCCAGAACCTTTCTGCCGTGTCCGGAGATTTTGCCGTACGGCGCGGCGACGGCGAATTTGCCTACCAGTTAGCTGTTGTTGTCGATGATTACCTGGCCGACGTGAACCAGGTAGTGCGGGGAGACGATCTGCTCGCGTCAACGCCCCGTCAAATATATCTTCAGCAGCAGCTCGGTTTTCCGCAGCCGGACTATTGCCACTTGCCGCTGGTAGCCGGGCCGGCCGGTGCGAAGCTGAGCAAGCGCGACAACCTGATTTCACATCAACTGGGTGCAGTAGTTGGCAGGGAGCAGGAACTGCTTCTGGCGGTACTCCGTTTTCTCGGTCAAAGTCCCCCATCGGAGCTTATCGGATGTCCCTGTACCGATATTCTGGAGTGGGGCGTGTCCAATTTCGACCCACTTCATTTGCCTGCCCAGGGTGGTGTGCTGGAGATGTAAGTTGAGTTCAAAAAAATCGGGGCAGAACCTTCCTGCCCCTTGAATCACATGTAATGGAGGTACTACGTGTTGACGGCACAGAGCTCGTCTCTGTAAAAGACACTAACACTCCGCTTTTGCTACGCCATTTGTCAGAGCCACTTCTTCTACCGCTTTTTCCGCCACTACCTCAACCTCCGCATGCACATTGCCAAGGAGAAAGTGAGACAGGGCAGGGATGAGGATGAGTGCACCGATCATATTCCAGAGAAACATAAAGGTCAGCAGAATCCCCATGTCGGCCTGGAACTTGATCGGCGACAGCGCCCAGGTAACGACCCCGCCGGCCAGGGTGATGCCAACCAATCCCACTACCTTTCCGGTGAACTGGACCGCCTTCTTGTAAGCTTCACCCAACGATAATCCATCCCGCTGATACTTGAGCTGCATACTGAGCAGATAAAGCGCATAGTCTACCCCGATGCCAACTCCCAGTGCGATCACGGGCAGTGTGGCAACCTTGACACCGATGCCGAGAGCTACCATGAGCGCTTCGCACAGGATCGAGGTCAGGATGAGCGGCAGTACTGCCACCAGCACTGCTCGCCAGCTACGGAAAGTTATGAAGCAGAGGATGATGACCGCGCCGTAAACATAGAGAAGCATGGTGCGGTTCGCCTGCTTGACCACGATGTTGGTGGCCGCTTCGATGCCGGAGCTGCCGGCGGCCAGCATGAATTGATTCTCCTTGGTGGTATGTTCCTTGACGAATTCCTCGGCAACCTTTAACACCCGGTCCAGCGTTTCGGCTCTGTGATCGGCCAGATAGGCGATTATCGGCGTAACTGATAATGTACTGTTGGCTATATCCGGATTATCCGAGAAGGCCTGCCCGCCACTATAGTTAAGCACGTCCTGGTTCCGGTTGAGTGTAAACCACTTGGGACTTCCTTCATAGGTGCCGGCGGTAACCACGCGTATCGAATCGGCCAGGGTGACGGTGGTCTGTACCCCCGGTACCTGCTGTAGTGCCCACGCGAGCCTGTCGGCTTCGATAAGCGGTTCATACTTGATGGCGCCTTCTTTGGGCGTTTTCAAAATTACGGCGAACTGGTCGCTGGAAAGCGAATAATTCGAGGTAATATAGGCATTATCCTTGTTGTAACGGGACGTTGGCCGCAGCTCGGGCGCCCCTGGATCCAGATCGCCAATCTTCAGATTGAGGCTGACGATAAAGCCGGCAATTGCCAGCATGGCAGCAATCGCAACAGCACGAGTCGCCCAGCGTCGCTCGGTAAAATGGTCCAGCAGGCTCCAAAGCGCTCCGGCTCCTTTACCCGTGCTCTCTTCGCTGTCTTCCTGCAGACTCTTCCTGGCGGCGGTAAGGCTCACCCCCGTGAAAGAGAGAAAAACCGGCAAGAGCAGCAAATTGGTGATGATCAGTCCTGCCACACCGATGCTGGCGGTCAGGGCCAGATCCTTGATCACCGGGATGTCGATCAGCATCAGCACGGCAAAACCAACCGCATCCGCCATCAGCGCGGTGAGCCCCGCCAGGAACAGGCGCCGGAAGGTATAGCGGGCGGCGACCAGTTTATGAGTGCCGCGCCCGACGTCCTGCATGATGCCGTTCATCTTCTGTACACCATGAGAAACTCCGATGGCAAAGACCAGGAA
Organism: uncultured Geobacteraceae bacterium; assembly: GCA_903930585.1. Lineage (GTDB taxonomy): Bacteria > Desulfobacterota > Desulfuromonadia > Geobacterales > Pseudopelobacteraceae > JACRCG01. The sequence goes on from CAIYZD010000315.1 coordinate 25,536, forward strand.
CGGCACCAGGATCGAGTAGGGGTCCATCTCGAAACCGAAGGTGGCTACCAGTCCCAGTTGCCATATAACCGCTACCGCCGAACAGAGAATAACCAGAGCCGCGCTCCGCATGCAGCGGGTGTAGAGGTAGATGACAATCGCGGCAATCATGGCGGCTATGCCGAAGTAGGTCATCACCTGCATCAGGCCTGCAATCAGATCCCCCACCAACTTTGCGAAACCAACGACGTGGATCTTGATCAAGCCTGTTTGCTTGGCGCCGCCACCACTGGCCGCCTCATATTTTTTCCGAATATTGTCCTCAATTTGCTTCGAGAAGACAGCGTAATCGAGGCGTTTGTCGGTGTTGGGGTCGATATCAAGCAGCGGGACAAATACCATGGCCGATTTGTAGTTCGTCCCGAGCAGGCTGCCGACGATGCCGGAGCGGGTAATGTTTTGTTTGAGTTGTGCGACTTTTTCCGTTGAGCCATCGAAGTTGTCGGGCATGACCGGACCTCCCTGAAAGCCCTCTTCGGTAACCTCGTTCCAGCGAACGGCCGGGGTCCATATCGATTTCACCCAGGCGCGGTCCACTCCGGGGGTGAGGACGAGATCGTCATTGATCTGCCGGAGAAGGTCCAGATACTTTGGGTCGAAGATATCACCCTGGGTATTTTCAACTACAACCCGGATCGAGTTGCCCAGTCCCCGTAATTGAGTCTTGTTGGCCAGATAGTTCTTGATGTAAGGGTGGCTCTGTGGAAGCATTTTTTCGAAACTCGCGTTGAAGACCGTCTTCGTTGTCTGGTAGGCGAGTAGCAGGGTGACCACCACACAGACGGCCATTACAACCATCCGGTGGTTGAAAATCAGCCGTTCCAGCACATTGCCGGATTTTTGATCGAAATCTTTCAACTCCTTTACGACCGGCATTTCCTCTGTTTTTCCCATTCCAACTGCCATTTCTATTCTCCCTCTTTTTAGTAAGTTAGAAGGTATTTTCTGCGCTCTTCTGGCAGAAAATACGTTCGTTAACTTACTTATCCTGTTTTCCAGGGTTACTTTATGGATTGAACCGTTACGCCTCGCTGACCAACCATTGCGAGAGTGTTCCTGCCCAGGGAGGAAACCGCGGCTGTAGGAGTCGGTTGGTCAATCTTGACCTTGGTAAAGCTCGTCCCATCATCACTACTCACAAGTACTTGTCCTCCCTGGCTTACCAGCACGATCTTGCCTTTTTCCGTTACTGTGGCGCCCATCAACCCACCCTGCACCCCGGTCTCAATCTTCTGCCAGTTGGTCCCGCCGTCACGACTGAGAAACGCATTGCCGCGCATACCGAAAGCGACCAGCGCACCCGGTTTGCCTGCTATGCCGAAAAGTGTGCCGGAATACGGTGTCTTGATCATCGTAAACCGCCCCTTCTTCTGATCAAGTTTGAATACGGTCCCCTGTTCGGCGGTAATGTACAGATCATTGCCGATTTTGCGGATGGCATTCAGATGGAAATGCCTTGGATTCTCAATACGGTCATACCAGGGCACCCAACTCTTGCCACCGTTGTCGGTGCGGTAAATCAGGCTGAAGGCGCCAACTATGAAACCGGTTTTTTCATTTTCAAACCAGACATCCAGAAACGGCTTATCCGCTCCCTGGTCGGTGAACTTTTTGATTTCATCCATCATGCATGCCGATTCGGCATTCATAGGCTTATTGGGAGGGGGAAGTTCGGGAGCGGCATGGCACCCAGAACACTTTTCCTTGTTAAAGTAATGGACCTCCATAACCTGAGCCGCGGCACGACCATCAAACTGTTTGACCCAGGTGGCGCCGGCATCGGCGCTGTGAAGCACGGTGCCATCATGTCCAACCGCCCACCCTGCCTGTGGTGTCGGGAAATGTACGGCCACCAGATCGGAACTGACCGGTACTGCGGCCTGAATCCACCCCTTTCCCTGGTCGTCCGAATAAACAATATTGCCGCGTTGGCCGACACACACGATACGTTTGCCTGCCAGCGCAACACCGATGAGCAGCGTTTTCGACGCAAGCGTGCTCTTGACCGCAGGAACGTTGAGAATGTCCTGAAAGGCGGCAAAGGCGTGGGATGCGGGCAAAAGAAAGATTGTCATCAGCGCTGCGAGAATAGTTCTTGATTGCATAACTTCTCCTGATTGTCGGTACCTCTATCAATCACAGTATGTGCAGATGTTTTTGCTGTTAAGCCGGGCGCTCCCTGTAAATCGGTCAACAGGGAGCGCCCATGAAGCATCTGTTAACGAACACCCATGCCGGCCAGGGAATCGGCTGTCCAGTAACTTGGCGGAAAGGGCTTGCCGGGGTAGAGAATTCCTTTTTTACCCGGTACCAGCAGGCAATTCAGCGCATAGGAATTTGTAACCAGGTCGGTAACGGAATACGTATCTCCGAACGGGCTCAGTACATCATAGCTCGGTGTTATGTAGGTCATGCCCACACGGTAGAGTTGACCGCGGCCATCGTATTCGTCGCTCAGGCTTGCTGTCCAACTGTCTTCATCGATATAGAATACCCGCTTGCTGTAGAGATGGCGCTTGCCGGGCTTCAAGGTGCCTTCCACCAACCAGACCCGGTGTAACTCCCAGCGGACAATCTCGGGGTTTGGGAAGTTCTTTTTAAGTACATCCTCGTGTTTGCCGCCATAAACCATCTTGTAGTTGTTATACGGAACGTACATCTCTTTCTTGCCGATGAGCTTGAAGTCGTAGCGCTCCATGGAGCCTTGGAACAAGAAAATATCGTCCCACACATACGCCCCGCCGGTAAGGGAACTGGGGGTGTCAAAGGAGAGGTCCGGGGCGAGCTTTGTCCGTCGCTGACCGGGGAGATACTGCCAGGCACGGCGCTTCGAATTGAATTGGTCGACCGGATCGATGATCAGGGCCCCTTCGCCAACACGACGGGCAGGCCCCATGTAATTGAATCTGATCGCGTAGTAGTCTTTGGCGTCAGGCTTGGCCGGATCGTAAAAAGGGTATTCCTCGATGACATTTCCTGAAGACTGCATGGTTATTTGGCCGTAGGAGTCAACAGTGTATGAAGAGAACTGGACGTCGTAGGTCAGCCCGTTGTAGCGTAACAGGTGGTTCCACATGGCTTCATATCCGGTTTGCGGGATCGGGAAGGGAAAACCGGCATGGGCTCCCGTGAATGTCAAGCCACCGTTTTCCGTCTTGGCAGTGGTCGCGTGCTTTACGGTGTTATCCAAGATGCTCTTGGGAAAAGCCGAAGAACGGTGGGTCTTATATACTTCAAGCTGGTAGGCCGGATACTTTTTCAGCATCGTCTTGACGCCTTCGGACAGTTTGTCGGTGTACTGGGCCATATTCTTGGAGGTGATGGTGAACTGCGACTTTTCCCCTTCGAACGGGTCGGGACGCCAGCCGCTCCCCTTCTTAAAGCTTGCGGGTGGTTTGGTAAGTCCCCCGGTATACTCGGGGATCGTTCCTTCTTTGTTTCCGGCCTTTTCAGCGCCGACCAATGTCAGGTTCTTGCCGAGTTGTGCGGCCTTGTCGGGGGACACCGATCCAAAGGCGAGTCCGGCACATGTCAGTACTATGCAGCTTGTAAGCAGACTTTTACGTAACAACATATCTGTTCTCCTTTTTTTTAGAATGAGGCTTTCAGTGTCATGGAAAGCAGGTCGCGGTCCCTGAGTAATGCAATCGGATCTCCCGCACCCTGACCGGATGCTGCGTTGCCCGGCGGCGCAACCTGTCCATTCGCATCTGGATGGACAAGGCCAAAGAAGCTGGCATACGTCAAATCCAGCTTGTATTTGGCGTACAGATCGCACGAAAGGCCGACGCTATAACTGCCGCTATCTTTTGCGCCTCCAAGTGCAACCGCCGAATTACCGTGCATACCCATGGAAAAATTGAGCGGCATAGCCAGATCGACGCCCGGCAGAACCTGTTTCCATTCCGGAACCAGGTTGACAGTCACCGTGGAGTTGTCTCTGGTGGCATGGTCGAGGCCGACGCCGTTAGCACCCCCAAAGCCGGTGAAGGCCTCGGGATGTGTTGTGACACGGTCCAAACGGCCGTAGGCAAACTCCAGGATGGCGGAACCACTGTCAAATACCGGGGTCTTCGGCAGTAATGCCAGAAAGTTCAGAACGGCGTGCATGGTGTCGCCGCGCGCACCCTCGGGCATCAGCCATTGGCTTGACAACGGCGTATTCCGGCGATATGACATTTCCGAGCCGACGCTGACACCAAGAATATTTTTGGCAAAACTGATGCCGTACAGATCGATGTTGGATTTGTAATCAAAGTGAAAATTTGTCGGCACATTTACCGGAACGCCGGGGTACGCACCGATATCCGCAACAACCTGCGGCATCTTGTCCGAGTAGTTACGATAGTAGAAACCAAAGGTCGCGTTCAGCGCCTCGGGGCTGTAAGCAACCTTGAGGCCCCAATCACGCGCTTGCTTCGGCGTGCGATCTCCGGCATTTTTTATCGGTCCATACGGTAAGTAGGCTGATTCTCCGCTGTTCAGCAAGGCATCCACCATGCCCAGGTAACTGCCACCCTCCGGAAAGATATTCGATTCCCATTGCAGATAATATTGCCCGGCGATGGTGAGCTCCTTGTTTGGCTGCACCTGAAATGAGACCTGATTCAGCGGTCGGAAAATTTCCTTCAGCTCGACACCCGGCATTGCCAGAGCCTTTGCCAGATCGAGCGGCGATTGACCATAGGAAATGCTATTAGCCCCGGCGGCTGGAAAAAAGGCTTCTCCCCAGTAGATGGTGTGCCGCCCCGCCCGGACGGTGAGCGGGACGTCGCCAAAGTTAAATTTGGCAAAGGCAAATGCATCCAGTAATTCTGCGTCAACCCCTCCGAAACGATCCCTGGTATAAGAATTCAAGCCGGGACTCGGTATGCCGTTAGTAAAATGGTTGGAGGTTGGATTGTTGCTGCCATCCAGCTTGTCCCGGTAGATCGGGTCGTACCAGGCGGCGCCACTCAACCGGACCCCATAATCTTTTTTGTAGACGACGTCCGCCTCGGTGAGAAGATCCAGTCGGCTCGACACGAGACCAACATTGAAATTGCGGTCACCATCGTTATTATTGGCGCTATTAACAATGTCCTTGCTCTGTCCTTTAAGACGCTGTGCCAGGGTGTACCGCAACGTGTTGTCCCAATTGATGAGAACATCCTCGTTGCCGGTCTTAATCTCGAACGCATCAACGCTGCCGCACGCGCCTAACATGGCAGCGGCTGCCGCAACGGCCATACAGCCCTGCCTGATGATCTGAAGCCTTTGTGCCCGTTTCTTGCTGTTATCTCGTTTCCCCATCTAATCCCTCCTTCTGGTTTGTTTTTCCACTGCTGCTGAATGGGAATGTTCCACCGTCAATGCATAAACCGTGCTTTGATTCGACTTCGGTCGGGGGAACTGTGAGCGGTATCAGACATGCTCTCTGAAGCTGAGCTTTCCTTCCTCGTGTTTGCCGCAGGTCGTGTCGGACACGTTGCTTATCCATCTTTTCCATACGCCGCCCATTGCGTTTCTGTTAACCGTGCACTGGCCTCGCAGCGGATTGGTCGGATCGGCTATTTGCCACTTGCAACTGTTGCACGGTTTCTTCGTCCCTATTTCTTCATGCATGATATTTGCGGGGATTTTTTCTTCCACTGGTGCCTCCTGAGCGAGAGTGAGAGGAGGCATCTGCTGACGATGCCTCCCCCGTTGTGTGAGGTTTTTTTTATAGTTGTGTATTCAGATACTCAAAATCGTCGGAACCGAAAGTCTGCTCGTTCCGTGCGATGATCGTGTTCTGGCCATAGGTCGGTATATCCACGAACCGGGCGCTGAAACCGGAAACCCTGACGATCAGGTCCTGATGCTTCTCGGGCTCTCTTTGAGCAGCCAGCATCTCCGCGGTACTCACGCAGTTGAATTGCACGTGCGAGATGTGGAGCGCTTCCCACGAATCCATATAGGATTTCCAAATATCAAAACCATGGACACTTCTCATGATCGGTACGGAAAGCCGCTGGTTCAAAAGATTGGATTTCTGGTTCTTCTGAACTTTGGAAACCGATTTCAGAACTGCTGTCGGCCCTTTCTTGTCAGTTCCCATGTAGGGGGAGATTCCGCCGTCGTCCGCCGCTTCGCCGCCAAAGCGTCCATCCGGAGTAGGGCCTGTCCGTGAACCGACCTCCATGTAGAGGCCAACGGCCTGGCAGACCGGAAGCACGGGACCGCCGGAGAAGTTTGTAATCTTGGCCATTTCGGCGCCGATAAGATTTTCATAAAAATCAACGACGACCGGGTCGGCATATGGATCGTCATTACCCCACTTGGGTGCATTCAAAAAGTCTTTCCGCATGGCTTCAAAGCCTTCCCAGTTTGCCTGGAGGGCATCGCACAGCTGTTGCATGGTGTACTTTTGTTCTTCATAGATCAGCTTTTTGATGGCCACGAGAGAGTTGGCCGCTACAATGGTGGTGATAGGGTTATGCCACCCGTTTGGCTGCTCGGAAAGTTCCACCGAATCTATGCCCAGCTCCATGCAGCCGTCGTCGATACTGGAGACAAAGGGCATTTGCATAACCTGCGCCTCAAAATGCCGCATGACATCTTTTGCGCGTATAACAAGGCTGAGGACATAGGCGTACTGTTTTCTGAAGGCCTCCACCAGTTCTTCGAAGGTCTTGAAGTCCGTGGCTTTGCCGGTCTTGGGCCCCAATTGCATGTTAGCGTAGGACCAGTCGTACCCGTCATTGAGCGTGATCTCCAGCAGCTTTGCCGGGAAAATTGCCCCGCCCCCCTCGGACCGGGTTTTCTGTGTTTTTCTTCTACCGCAGACACCCGGCGACATGCACAAGACGTTGGCCCAGCGGTGCGCTTCGTCGTCGGTGACGCCGTTCTGGTTCAGACTGAACTTGCTGTAATATTTCAACTGATCGACTCCGATCCTGTTGTGCATGATGGATGGATAGCCGAGTCCGTCACGGATGCACTCGAACACCAACCGCTTGGTCGAGGCGCGGCCAACCGGATCCCATCTGAAGACGAGAGACGGCTCGGTGGTACGGATATTGCGCGTCGCTTCAAGGATGGCATCGGTCATGTCGCTGCAGGCGTCGACGTAGCCCGGCTTGGTGCCACCCAGAGTCAAGATGAACAGGTCGTTGGAGCCGGGAAAAATTTCCCGATAGGCACGGGATTTACCGGCGCCATGCTCGGAAATCTTCAGTCGTTCGCACTCGACCAACTCCACAACATCCTTATGCGTCATTGGTTGGAAGGATTTATCGGTTACACTCATATTGTAATACGGCTCCAGCAGTTCGTCCTCTTTCTGGGCAAAGCCACTGGCATAGCGGTCGATCGCGTGACAGATCAGAAACGTGAACCATTTTGCCTGGAAGGCATCCTTGAGCCCTTTGCACGGCTCTGCGGGAACGCGGTGGCAGATTTCCGATATCGCCAGCAGTTCTTCCTTGCGTGCGGGGTTTGACTCGAAGGTTTCCGCCACGATTTTGGCCAGTCGTGCATGCCGCCGTGCCCAGTTGATGACCGCTTCATCCGAAATAATCATCGCTTTCCAGAGGTCGATTTTGGGGATCTGGGAGAGCTGCCTGGTTGCGTTCCAAGGGGTCTTTTCCATCTCGGCCTGGGCAAGAGCGATCTTTTCCTTAGCCATGTCAATGCGCTTCAGGAGTCCGTCTTCCAGTACGGTCTCATAGGGGGGAACAATGCTGTTGTACCCCGATGCGAACATGGGGCCTTCCATGGTACTCACCTGATACATTCTGGTGAGGTCGTCCTGTGCAAAGTAGGGTTCACATTTTGACTGGATACTGAAGGGTTTCCAATAGTTGAGGATTTCCTGGGCTTCCTCTCTGGGTTGCGGACTATAGTCGGTCATCAGGTAGTCCTGTACCGCCATATACGCGAGTTCCGGATACAGCGGGAACATCTCCGGATCTTCCGCATGGTAGCCGATGATCAATTCATCATCCTGCAGCACCAGGGTGCAATTGTCGAGAATATGTGCCAGACCCAACGCCCGGCGGATGACTTCGGGTTTTCCGATGCTGGCCTTGTGAGCTTCGGTGAGCAGACGCATCCTTTCGATGCCGGCCCGAACCTCTTTGTCGATGAATTCACCGGCGGACGCATGTTTCCACCGGCACCGTGCCTTAAGCCGCTTGGTCCTCTCCGTAGTCGGTCTGCAGAGATCTTCATGCAGCATATCGTCGGAAATATTCATCTCTTCCTTATTTTCCAGAGGAAAATTAATTACTTTACCTCTATACGTAATTGAACCTGCTACTGTAGCCATAACCTGCCTCCTATAAAGCTTTTATTTTGACTTGTTGTACGTCGGGCATGAGAGAGAAATGTCTGTCGTAGGCTTTGACAGCCAATACTTTCCCTTAGTGTCTTCTTTCTCCGTAACACAATCGCCTTTTCCGGGTTCATAATCGCCAGCGCTTTCCGAAACTGAAAAATAGTATGTGCAGTCCTTACATGTAGTCATTGTGTGGCCTCCTTTAATTGATGTGTATGACAACTAATCAGTACGTACGGTACAATTGCTTTCCTTCGGCTCAGCGGTTATCACCCCTTTCGTTTATCTGTATGGTCAACCCATGCAGATCTTTTTTGCACTAGATATGCCAAACAATGTTTTTATATTGCAAAACTATTTGTTACGTAGTTATCGGGACGGATACTAATTATTATAAATTGTATTAAAAACAGTATGTTATGCTGCTGGTGCAGGTTGGTTTATGCAAAATTATGTTTCTTTACTGTGTGTTTATGGTTTTTGTGCCAGACGGCTGTTGCCCGGATTAAATGGCCTGTTCAAGTAGGTATATATCTTATTTTATTAAGCTTTATGGTGGGTGTGCACGTAAGGGAATAGACGCGCGTGAATAATGAAAACAAATGGTGGTTGACAAACAACCAATAGTTTACACTTTTTTTAAATAGGCCGTTCAGACCCCGTTTTTTTGCAAAAATTTGGAAACTTTTTGTCCGGATCGGATAAATTCAAAGAGGAAGGACACTGTTGAAATATAAACTGAGTGGTTTGGAACCTCGTGATAAAAAAACTAGTTGACAATTAATATGCCGTTATTTAAGTGTGTTACGCATAATTGTGCCATATTTTAGTTGTGTTTCTGTGGAGGCATTCGCACTAAGCAAATTTATTTGCAATTTATGCCATTATGCCCGATAATGTAAAACGAAGTTATGAAACGTCTCTGCGTAGGTAAAGTAAGCCACGCCAATAAAAGTTTTATATTATTTTGGAAATTTAGTATAAGGGGCTCGGAACTTACCAATTACCGTTTTACGCCAGTTAAATTCCGAGTCCTCAAAGGATTTATTATTGTGAAAAAGAGCACGTCACACGTAACACAGA
>CAIYZD010000316.1 GCA_903930585.1 uncultured Geobacteraceae bacterium
CATTGCGGAAAAAATAGGTTTCGTTGGTAGTAATTTCATCCATCAAAAACTTCAGTTCTTCCGAACCACGCGGTGACCTGAGCAGCAGGTAATAGTCCTGATATGATTTTGTGCCGGTAGCCTCCATGCGGCGGGTGAGACGGCTTTCCAAAAAATACTTTTTGGTGGTGTGGAAATACATCCCGCAAATATTGTAAATAAAATCACGGAGTTGCTCAAAATCTTTATCGCTGATAGCCACGTTTCACTCCTTGGGCGTTATTACCGAAGATGCTCTGCCAAACTACATGTTTCAATAATTAGGTGCCAGTTTATTCGCACCCTTCCGACATTGCAACCGGATCAATGATCAGGGCGACACGTCCGTCACCGAGGATGGTTGAACCGGCGATGCCGGGGATGTTCGCCAAGTAGTTGCCGAGAGACTTGATGGCGACCTCCTGTTGACCAACCAGACGGGTAACAATAAGCCCCATTCTCTTCTCGGCGGCACCCACCACGACAACATAACAAACGTTCTCGGCATCGCCCCGCGGCTGGACATTAAATACTCTTTGCAGCCGGATCAGCGGCAGAACAATATCCCGCAGCTTGAGAACCTCCTGTCCGCCGATCAGGTGGAACTGGCGTTGATCGACCCTGATGGTTTCCAGAACCGATGAAAGTGGAATGGAGTAGATTTCTCCCTCAACTTCAACCAACAGTGATTGGATAATTGCCAGAGTCAGTGGCAGGCGCAGGATGAATTCGGATCCGAGATTCTTGACGCTTTTTATTTCAATCAGACCGTTCAGCTTTTTGATGTTGGTCTTGACCACGTCCATGCCGACGCCGCGTCCGGACAGATCGGTTGTTTTATCCTTGGTTGAAAAACCGGGGAGGAACAGCAGGTCGTATACTTCCCGCTGACTCATGGCGGCAAATTGATCTTCCGTAATAAGCCCTTTTTCAATCGCTTTACGCCCGACACGTTCGGTGTCGATGCCGCGACCGTCATCCTTAATACTGATGATGATTTGATTGCCCTCGTGAACGGCGGCAAGTACGAGTGTTCCGCTCCGTGATTTTCCGGCAGCCAAACGTTCGTCGGGAGTTTCAAGGCCATGGTCCATGGCGTTACGGATAAGATGGATCAACGGATCGCCGATTTCGTCAACAACAGACCGATCCAGTTCGGTTTCTTCACCGACGATCTGCAGATCAACTTCTTTGCCCAAATCACGAGACATACTGCGAACAATACGGGGAAACTTCTTAAAGACTTTCTCTACCGGTATCATACGCATTTTGAGGACTTGCATCTGTAATTCGGAGGTGACAAAACTCATTCGTTTGGTGAGCTTGCCGAACTCTTCGTTGAAGTCGGCGCGATTTGTATCATTCTGTTGCAGATCCTGATTGATCTGGATCATCCGGTTTCGTTCAAGTACCAGTTCACCAACCTGATTCATCAGGTCGTCAAGGCGTTTTACATCAACTCTGACAGTCGTATTGTCGGAGAGATCGTCTCCTTTTCCCTCAACCGGTTTGGGAGGCGCCGGTGTTTTTTTGGGAGCGACGGCAGTTACTGGTTTTGGGGCCGGCACCGGGGCGGCAGCAGGCGTTGGAGTGGGTGAAGGATCAGCAGGCGCCTCCGGAACAGCGGGTTCGACCGGGGGCGGCATGGGTGTACCGGGTGGCTGCGGTGGAGATGGTGCTGTTACGGTCTCTTTTTCTGTAACTGATTGTGGTGGCGGTTGCGCCGGCGGCAGTGGAGGCACTACAGCCGATTGTGGCACTCTGGCTGTTTCCAAAAGAAACGGCAATAATTTATTAATAGTTCCTTCAGTTTCCCGCGCCTGGATATCGCCGGCTTTTATATCGCTTACCAGAAGTTTGACAAGGTCGGTTGCTTCCAGAATAACATCCATGATTTCGGGATTTACAACCAGCTCACCCTTGCGGAGCCGATTCAGAACATCTTCCGTTTTATGTGCAACCTTTACCAGCAGATCGAAACCCAAAAAACTTGAAGCGCCTTTGATCGTATGAATCGACCGAAAGATCCTGTTCATCAGATCGGTGTCATCGGAACTCTTTTCAAGTGTTATAAGATCATCGTCGAGTTTTTCAAGCAGCTCTGTTGTCTCGGCCAGAAAACCGTCAAGTAGTTCCTGGTCTTCGCAATCAATAGGTGGCATGGTGCAGGACTCCTGTTAAGGGTAATGGAGACAAGAACGTAGTTACATTCCGGTGAACAGATTCTTTTCGTCGCGGGAAAACATCTTCTCCAAATTTAGCAATACAAGCAGGCGCTCCGCCTGGTTAATAACTCCGGCGATACACTCCTGATCGATACCGCCTGCCACCATTGCAGGGGACGGCTGAATTTCGCTGCCGGAAATCCGTATGACCTCGGAGACGGCATCAACAATAAATCCCATCAGTTCGCCGTCCATATCCATAACCATGATTCGGGTCTGTTTGTCGTTTTCAGATTCAATTAACCCGAATTTTTTTCTCATGCAGATAATCGGAACAACCTTGCCGCGCAGGTTGATAACTCCTTCCACATAGTGCGGGGTGTTCGGTACGCGAGTGACAATCGGCATGCGAATGATTTCGCGCACCTTGAGCACATCTACCCCGTACTCTTCCTGATCAAGGTTGAAGCTTACCAGTTGGATAAGTTCAGCATGGGAGTCGTCATTCTTTACCGGCACCAGTGCATTCTGCATCAATCGATCTCCTCGAACAAAATGTATGTCCACCGTACTGTTGTTACAACAACACTTAAGTACTCTTGGCAATCTATCATGCATATCAATCTATATCAAGCATACATACGATAAAATTACGTCCTAAAATAAGTGTGATTGCATGCTCGTGTTGTTTCGGTAATGAGATGTCTGATAAGTCATTTTATTGACATTTGCTGAAATATATGTAGTATGACATAAAGGCACCATATTTTAGGAAGGCTCGTCCAGTAATGCGCGAAAACGGCACAATTTTCATAGCTGACAATGATGTGAAAACACGCGACCTGGTGTCGGCTTTTTTGACATATCAAGGGTACTGCATCACAGCTGCAGAAACGGACGTTCCTTTTTTTGACACGCTTCTTAAGAACAATGTTGATATCATCATCGCTGATTTGGTCTGTCTACGGTTGATTGCTCCCGATTTCATGGAGCGCATGACGGCGATTAACCCATTGATGGTGCTGATCGGGTATGGAGATACCGGGGCGGCGGAGTATAAAAAAGCTGACAGCGATTCTGTTTTTACCCTTCCCAAGCCGCTTAATCTTGATGAACTGGAAAGCCTCGTCATGCGGGCTCGTGAGTACCAGTCGATGAAAATGTTCGACCGTGAAGCTGGCGCCTCCGTTCAAAATCAGCTCCTCTCCACCACCATGATCGGCACAAGTGCGCCGATGCTGGCACTGTTTGAGATGATTACAAAAGTTGCCGCCTCGAATGCAACTGTTTTAATTCAAGGGGAATCCGGTACCGGCAAAGAACTTGCAGCACGGGCTATCCATCAGCTCAGTGACAGGCATGGCAAAAATTTTGTGCCGGTTAATTGTGCTGCTATTCCGGATGATCTGTTGGAAAGTGAACTGTTCGGCCATGTGAAAGGTTCTTTTACCGGAGCCTACGCTAACCGGGCCGGTCGTTTTGAGATGGCTGACAAAGGAACGCTGTTTCTTGACGAAATTGGCGATATGAAGGCAAATTTACAGGTAAAGCTGTTGCGGGTTCTTCAAAACAGGGAATTCGAACCGGTTGGAGCCTCGAAGTCGCAGAAAGTGGACGTTCGCATCGTTGCCGCTACCAATAAAAATCTTGAAGAACTGGTAATAACCCGCGATTTTCGTGAAGACCTGTATTACCGGCTGTCGGTTATTCCGATCATCATCCCGCCGCTTCGCGAGCGCCGGGAAGACATTCCGCTTCTGATTCATACATTTCTGACCCGCTTCAATGCCGACAAACGGAATGCGGTGAAGGGGTTCTCGCGCGATACGCTCGAAATTCTCTGCGCCTATGAATGGCCGGGAAATATCCGGGAACTTGAGAATCTGGTTGAGCGGCTTGTTATTTTGAAAGGGAGTGGCGTGATCGTACCTGACGATCTCCCCGAAAAATATCTTTCCGGAAAAGTATTGCAACCGGCGTTGGTTCAGCTCCCCGGACTCCAGGCGGACAACCTGCTTCCCGAGGGAGGGATTTGTCTCAATTCAGCCGTGGATGAATTTGAAAACAACCTGATCATGCAGGCTCTTGCCCGTTCCGGGGGAAATAAAAAAGAGGCTGCTCTTCTGCTTAATCTGAAACGAACGACTCTGATTGAAAAACTGAAGAAAAAGAACCTGGCTTTCAGCGAGGATTAACAACCATGTCGGTATCCGTTGACAAACTCTCGTTGCTGGGGGCGCTTGCCCCGCTTCGACAATATTCTGACAGTAATGGCATTGACCAGGCGACCGGTTTTGCGGAGAAATTTGACAAGGCTCTCGGCAACGGAGACGTTTCGGTTTCGAGCGCAAGCAGCAGAGCCAGGGAGTTGGCGGAATCGCTCACCCTGCAGATGCTGCAAAGTTCGCTGAGCCTGGCAGGTGATTCATCTACGGAGAGTACCGTGTCCGGGACGGCGCCGCTTTCTTCGGCAAACTCCATTTTAAAGGCGTATCGTTCCAATCTTGCTGCTGGTGGCGATGAGTCGCTTTCCCCCCCTCAATCTTTTTCCTCGCAGCTTCAGGAGATGACGGATGGTCTCCCCTCCTCCATATCAGCGACCGATCTGACCTCTCAGTCCGGCAGGGACGCAAGCTGGCTTGATCCTATTATTGCCAGGGCATCCCAGAAATATGGCGTTGAAGTCGGGCTGATAAAAGCGGTCATCAAGGCGGAGAGCGGCTTCGATCCGCAGGCTGTCTCGCATGCGGGGGCACGCGGGCTTATGCAGCTAATGCCGGCAACGGCACGCTCGTTGGGGGTCAATGACTCATTTGATCCCGAGCAGAATGTCATGGGGGGCACACGGTTTCTGAAAGACATGCTTAAGCGGTACGACGGTAACGTCGATTCTGCCCTGGCGGCGTATAACTGGGGGCCGGGCAATGTTGATAAACGTCCGGATAGTCTGCCCCGTGAAACACGTGAATATCTGGCGAGGGTCAAACAACTGTACGCTTCATACCGAGCTTGACATAAGCTGTCTCTTTCTGTCTGCTTTGCAGGACACAATCTTCGTCTACCTGTACCTATTCCCGCTACGAGGCATTCATGGCTACACTGTATATCGTCGGCACCGGTCCCGGTGCCCCCTCACATATGACTGAAGCGGCCAAACAGGCCATAGCGGATTCCGATGTCATTATCGGGTATGATAATTATGTTGAACTGGTGCGCCCGCTGCTGGCGGGGAAGCGGGTCATGTCGACCGGTATGATGCAGGAGGTGCAGCGGTGCCGCGAAGCGATCCGGTTGGCGCGCGCCGGAGAGGCGGTCGCACTGGTTTCGGGAGGCGATTCCGGGATATACGGCATGGCGGGTCTGGTGCTGGAACTGGTGGATACGGACGCCCGGCAGAATCCTCATGTGCCGCCCGTCGATGTCGTGGTAATTCCGGGGATTTCCGCTCTTCAGGCTGCGGCAGCGCTGCTTGGCGCTCCGTTGATGCATGATTTTGCGGTGATCTCCTTGTCTGACCTTATGACGCCGTGGGAACTGATCCAATCAAGAGTCGAGGCCGCTGCACGGGCGGATTTTGTTGTCGTAATCTATAACCCGCGCAGCAAAAAACGGAGGAGCCAGATAGAGGAAACGCAACGCATCCTCCTGGCGCATCGTCCGGTGGATACCCCGGCCGGGATAGTCCGCAATGCCTGTCGTGACGGGCAAACCGTTACTGTAACAACCCTCGGGAATCTGCTTGATCACGACATCGATATGACCAGCATCGTGCTGGTCGGTAATGCCGCTACGTTTATCGATACGGAGGGGCGGATCGTGACGCCGCGCGGTTATGCCGCCAAATATGGACCTGAAGCCGGTGTTGAGGAATCTGCCGGTGAGGAGGAACCGCCTTTGCCGCCGCGGGCAGTCATGTTTTGCGGCACCGCCTCCGATGTGGGAAAATCGATTGTCACGTCGGCTTTCTGCCGCTGCCTGGTACACCGCGGGCTGACGGTTGCTCCTTTCAAATCTCAAAACATGTCGCTTAACTCCTTCGTTACCCCGGAGGGGGGAGAAATCGGGCGCGCTCAGGCGGTGCAGGCAGAGGCGTGCGGCATCGATCCCCATACCGATATGAATCCGGTCCTGCTTAAGCCGAATTCCGATACGGGGAGTCAGATTGTTGTGCAGGGGAGACCGGTCGGTAATATGTCCATCCGGGAATACGACTCCTACAAACCGGCCGCCTTCGAAAAAATTCGGGAGAGTTTTGCCCGCCTTCTTCATGCCTATGACTTTATCGTCAT
Organism: uncultured Geobacteraceae bacterium; assembly: GCA_903930585.1. Classification (GTDB taxonomy): domain Bacteria; phylum Desulfobacterota; class Desulfuromonadia; order Geobacterales; family Pseudopelobacteraceae; genus JACRCG01. The sequence continues at coordinate 6,473 of CAIYZD010000316.1, forward strand.
CGAGGGGGCGGGAAGCATCTCGGAAATCAACCTGAAAAAGAACGACATTGCCAATCTCAAAATCGCTGCAATGGCTCGCTGCCCGGTAATCCTGGTGGCCGATATCGACCGTGGCGGGGTGTTCGCCCAGGTTGTCGGCACGCTGGAACTGCTTGATCCGTCGGAGCGTGCCTCCGTCAAAGGGATTATTATTAACAAGTTCCGGGGCGATATAGATATTCTGAAGCCCGGTATCGACTTTATCGAGCAGCGTACCGGTGTTCCGGTACTGGGGGTCCTTCCCTGGTTCAAAGATATCAACCTGCCGGAAGAAGACAGCGTTGCCCTCAGCCGGCGCTCCGCTGCGGCTGGTGACATGAGTGATGACATGGTCGGGAGGGGCAGAATCCGCATCGGAATCGTCAAGCTTCCGAGGATTTCCAACTTTACCGATTTTGACCCGCTCCGGAGCGAGCCGGATGTACAGCTCAGGTATATAGAAAAGCCGGACCAGCTGCAGGGACTGGATATTCTCATCATACCCGGCAGCAAGTCGACGATATCAGATCTCCGGTTCCTGAGGGATCAGGGGCTTTACGACGCAATACGGGATTTCACGGGACATATCGTTGGAATATGCGGCGGTTTTCAAATGCTCGGGACGGAGGTGCTCGATCCGAATGGTGTTGAATCGGAGGTCAGAGAAGCGCGGGGACTTGATCTGCTTCCGGCTACCACGGTTCTTTTGCCGGAAAAAGAGACTCATCAGGCGGTGACCCGTCTTGGCGAGGCAGGATTGACGGTTGCTCCCGGTTGCAGCGATGTCATGACCGGTTACGAAATTCATATGGGAGCGACGACGCTCGGCACAGGGGTACGGCCATTTTCAGACATCTTCCGGCGCGGCGGCACATCGGTTTCAGTCGAAGACGGCGCGGTATCCGGCGACGGGAGAATCTTCGGCACCTATCTGCACGGTCTCTTCGAAAATAGCATCTTCCGGGAAACCTACCTGAACGGGATTCGCCGTGAAAGGGGGATAGCGCTCCGGTACGGGACAGAGAGTCCGCCGCCCCCCGACCCATTTGACCAGCTGGCGGAACGGTTTGAACAGCATCTCGACCTGTCGCGTATCCTGACAATGTGCGGGCTCGTCAGTGACGCCCCCTGATCCGCTGGTCATATTTCTGGCGCTGCTGCTCGACCTGACACTTGGGGATCCGCGGTGGCTGCCGCATCCGGTGGTGGGAATCGGGCGGCTGATCTCCCTGCTGGATCGAGGACTGTACCGTACCTGGCTTAACGAACGTTTTGCAGGAGTTTTATTGCTGCTAGTCGTTGTTGGCTGCTCCGCCGGTACCACCTGGATTCTGCTGGAAATGCTCGGCACCCTGCTGCCGCTGCTCGGGTGGGTTGCCGTCATTGTCGTCTCTTCGACCTGTCTGGCCTCCCGCTCGCTGCATACGGAATCCGCCCGCGTTGCCTCGGCGCTGCTGGAAGGCGATCTCCCGACAGCACGGCGATATCTTTCCTATATTGTGGGGCGGGACACCGATCAGCTCGAAGAACCCGAAATATGGCGTGCCGTGGTGGAAACGGTTGCCGAAAATACGTCTGATGGCATCATCGCGCCGCTCTTCTGGCTGACGCTCGGCGGGCCGGTTGCCGCGATGGCCTACAAGGCGGTCAGTACTCTTGATTCGATGGTCGGTTACAAGAACCGGCGTTATCTCCGGTTCGGGTGGGCATCGGCACGGATGGATGATCTGCTGAATTTCGTTCCGGCCCGCATCTCTGCACTCCTGCTGATACTTGCTGCTCCGCTGGCCGGTTGTACTGCAGCAGGCGCTGCACGGATAACACTGCGTGACCGCTGGAATCATCCCTCCCCCAATAGCGGGCATCCGGAAGCGGCCGCTGCCGGAGCTTTGGGGGTGCGTCTTGGTGGAGCAGCCAGCTACAGCGGTGTTTCCTCCTTTAAAGAGTATATCGGCGACCAGCTGCGACCGCTGGACGAACGTGCATATCGCGGCATGATCAAACTGATGTACCTATCAACCCTGCTGATGGCCGGTCTCTGCATGGCCGCCACCTTCTGTCTGAGAGGCTCCCGTGTCCCGTTCCTATGATCATGGCGGCACTCTATTTACCGTTGCCCGGTCGCTTGGGGTCACTCCCGATCAGATGCTCGACTTTTCCGCCAGCATAAATCCGCTCGGCATGTCGCCGCTGGTGCGCAGCGCCATTATCGGTTCCATTGGCAGTCTGGTTCATTATCCAGATACTTCTCATGCCGAATTGAAACAGGCACTCGCCCGCTATCACGCCCTTGCCCCGGATCAATGTACGATCGCCAACGGTTCGACCGAACTGATTTATAATCTGCCGTTCCTGCTGCCGGGGAAAAAAGCGTTGATAGTCTCCCCGTCGTTCAGCGAGTATGTCCGGGCGCTTGAGCAACACCAGTGGGAAGTGCGGCATTTCATCCTTTCCCCGGGCAATAATTTTGCCATCGACACCGGCACGCTGGAGCTGGCTCTTGCGGAAGGGATCGATCTGCTGTTTCTCTGTAATCCGGGTAATCCGAACGGAACACTCTATTCGCCGGATGCCATTGAAACGGTTCTGGCTCTCTGCCGGTCGTACGGCACGTTTCTGGTTCTGGATGAAGCATTTATGGATTTCTGCGAGGAGGGGTCATCAAAACGGCTGATCGTCCGGAACGACAACGCCATTATTCTCCGTTCGATGACGAAATTCTTCGGCATTCCCGGCCTGCGTCTCGGCTACGCTATCAGTAATGCCGCTGTTGCCGGCCGTCTGGATTCGCTGGGCGGCCCCTGGAATGTCAATGCGGTGGCATTGGCGGCAGGTGTGGCAGCACTTCAGGATGAGGAACATAATCGGGCCACTCTTGCGTATGTCCGGTGTGAGCGTTGCCTGCTCTTTGAACGGCTCGCACAGTTTTCTCCGCTCCGGGTATATCCTGCGAGCGCCAATTATCTGCTGGTGGAGATCAAGGAGGGAATGACCGCGCGTGAGTTGAAGGAACGCCTGTTGACGGAGCGGATATTGATACGCGATTGTGCCAGTTTCAGAGGGTTATCCGGACAGTTTTTTCGCATTGCGGTACGTACCGGGGATGAGAATAAGCGGTTGCTGGAATGTTTGGGGACGGTTTTGAAGGAGTTTTTATTTTAGAAATGGACATCACCAACAGGTAGATACCAAAGGAGAAATAATCCC
>CAIYZD010000317.1 GCA_903930585.1 uncultured Geobacteraceae bacterium
AGGGCAGCTCAAGTACGCGGGAGATCTTGCGCAGAGGAACAATCTGGTTATCCCCGAAGAGACAGTTAAAAGCGGCAAAGCTCTTTCTCTCTGGATTGAAGGAGTGGTCGGTACAAAGGTGCGAACGGCGCCTGCCGCCACGGTAGTGCCAAAGAAAGCCAGGGCGAAGCCCCGTTAACTGTGGTGTATCATGGCGGAAGCGCCAATTCGAAGCTGCTCTCAACACCCTGCCGGAACAAGTGAGCCGAAGCTTTCCGAACCAGAAGAAAATGTTTGCTCCGTCAGTAAATCGGCCGGGAACATGCAAACCTTGTTTTTGCCTGTTCTTTTAGCCTGATAGAGAGCGCGGTCTGCTTGTTTGACAAGGTTGGCCGTGAAAATGGTGCTTCCTTCCTGGCAGGTTGCCAGACCGATACTGGCGGTCATCTGAAGCTGCCGGTCGTCGAAGGTAAATGCCGTTTTTGCCAGTCTGTTCCTGATCCGTTGGGCAATTGCATGGGCAGTGGCGGCTTTTGTCTGTGAGAGAATAATGGCAAATTCCTCACCGCCGAAACGGGCTACCAAGTCATGACCGCGGCAACTTTCCTTAAGAATCCTTGCAACAGTCTTCAATACCTGATCGCCGGCTTGATGACCGAACGTATCGTTCACCTGTTTAAAATTATCCAGATCGATGATAAGAAGAGAAACCGGGCGCATATCAGGACATTTGACTTTTTGTGCCAGCGTTTCGTCGAAAATCCGGCGGTTAAACAGTTCGGTCAGGCCATCGCGCATGGCCAAATCTTTCATTCTGCTATGTTCCAGCGAGTTTTTGATCGCCTGACTGAAGCATGCTGCTACGCTAACGAGAAGTGATTCTGAAAAGGATTTTTCCTGTCCCGCTTTATAGTAGATTGCAATGGAACCCATATTGTCAAGCAGGTTAAGGTGGGCGGAAGCAAGCGTACTCTCATGCATGGCAGCAGTATGGGAGCCGGACTTGTCAATGGTGATCCTTGGTTTGGCAGAGAGCATTCCTTTCTGAATCATGGGCGAATATGTGATCGTTTTCCCTTCGAGATGTTCGGAAACGGCAAAGACGATCCGGTAGTATGGGGCATGCTCGTAAAGGGCTCGTGCTGCGATTGAGCAGATATTGTCAAGTTCCAGAGAGGAGCAGACCGCTGTCATGAAACTGCTCATGAAACGAGCCTCTGCGAGCTCAGTACGGATGTTTTCAGTATTGTTACCGGTGGTATCACTGTTCCGGTTATTCGTGTAGTCGGTTTCCGGCATCATGGCTGCCTCCAATTCTTTGTCACTGATTTTTGCTGTGACGGCTTATCTTTGTCATATTCCTGACGGTAATTTTAATGCACCATGCGTGCCATTTGTTATGACTTTAGATAAATAGCATAATAACAATATGTTGAGTATGTTTTGCTTATTACGTATCATTTTTAAATATGGACATATCAGTGGGATTGTAATAAGTGTCACTATATTGACAATATGTTTCCGGATTCAGGTTATGCCAAGTTCAAAATATTGACTTATGGCTAATAATGGGTGAAATTGGGGATAAAAAGGGAGGGTACTTCCTTGTATAACAGGGAAATTGCGAAAATCGAGTATAATCCGAAGAACGTGCAGACGTCGAAAAATCAGTGCGTCTCGTCGGTGGATCGCATGGCGTCATCCACCGCTTTGAACAATTCCAGGGAACGGTACGGCTTCTGGACAAAACCTCTGGCCCCCATTTTTATAAACGCATCGTTGGTTTCATCCTGATGAAAACCTGAAGAAATAAGTACTTTTATATTCGGATAGGTTGCCGTTAAACAGTGAAGCGCTTCCTTGCCACCCATAACCGGCATAACAACATCAAGTATTACGAGGGCGATATGGTCACGTTCACGTTCATAAATTTCAAGAGCCTGCGCGCCATCTTCTGCAAGAAAGACCTGATAACCATGGTCCTCCAATAGTGTTTGACCTATTTCGCGTATCAGCAGTTCATCATCGACCAGCAAGATGCCGCCCGAACCGCGAAACATCGTATCCTCAGGAATCTCGGAAGAGCTCTTCTCTGCTGCCAGGGGGAAATATAATTTAAATACCGTGCCGATGCCTGTCTCGCTATAGACATTGATGCTTCCATGGTGTTCTTTGACGGTGCCGTAGACCGCCGCCAAGCCAAGTCCTGTTCCCTGGCCGATCCCTTTCGTGGTGAAAAAAGGCTCAAAAACATGTTCGATAATGTCCTTTTGTATTCCAGTACCGGTATCCGATACCGATATTTCCACATAGAGTCCGGGGGATATGTTTGAACCGTGTGATCTGCAGTACGTGGCATCCAGAAAGACCGTGGCGGTCGCGTACGTGATCGTTCCGCCACTCGGCATGGCATCGCGGGCGTTGATTCCCAGGTTGAGAAGCGCATTCTGAATCTGGGTCGCATCACCCGTTACCAGGTCGTTAGTGGCAGTAAGCCGGGTTTCAAGCCGTATGTTTTTGTCGATCGTACGTTCAAGCATGCTGATAACCGACTGAATCGTTTTATTGACCCAGATCTGCACGGTCATTTTATTTCCTTTGCGGGAAAAAGCAAGCAACTGCCCGGTCAAATCCGCAGAGCGGCGGGCCGCTTCCTGGATTGTGGTCAACAGCTTTTTCTGGGCAGGATTATCTTTTACATATTTCTCCATCATCTCGGCCGAGCCGATTATGGCTGTGAGCATGTTATTAAAATCGTGTGCGACACCCCCGGCCAACTGTCCGACTACATCCATCTTTTGAGCCTGACGTAACTCGTTTTCAGTCCTTTTTTGATCGGTTTCATCCATGAATACGATCAAAAGACACGGCTCATTTTTATACTCAATTGTTGTGCCATACATTCTGATGCTACGAACTTCGTCATGAGCATTTTTGATTTCGGCGGAAAAGCCGGATACCGATGGCTGCTCGGTCATAACGCGAATAAAACGTTGCCGCTCCGAAATATCGCACCATATTCCCAGTTCAAAACCGGTCTTACCTATAATCTCGCTGCGCGTATAGCCTAACAAAGTACAAAACGTTCGGTTGGTTTCACGAATAACACCGTCAGAGTACGACGAAATAAGTATCGGGAGCGGCGTCACATCATAAATTGCCCGAAGGTTTGCATTCGATTCTTTTAATTTCATCTGGCTTATTTCGTACTCTCCAAGCTGAACCCGTAGCATTTCATCAGTCGCCAGCAATTCGTAGTTCTGCTGTTGCAGCTTTTCGTCACTTATCAGCAGAGATTCCTGCATATCCTGACGTTCGGTAATTTCTTCCTCCAGCTTGCGCGCCTGTTCCTGTAGCTCTATCCCAGTCTGCAGCTGAGCCCGAGCGCTTCGGGTCAGCTGTCTGGCTCCGAAACCGGTCATGCAGAGACCTAACAGCCATATCAGGCCATGCGTTGAAACGCTTCTGAATATCTGTCCGTGGGAGGCGTCGATCAACGGCCGGGTCGGAATAGTCACGCTCAAACCACCACGCACGTCTCCCTCTTTATATCCCTGAGATGCATGACATTTCAAACATGATTTTTCGGTTACAAATGCCCGCATCAGTTTCATGAATGGTTGACCGTTAATAAACACCATATCGCTGGCTTCCCTGTCACCCTTTTCAAAAGATTCAAGAGCATGCTTTTCCCAGGGATCGGGGAAATTATCCGGACGTATCGGCTTCAAGCTGGTAAGATGCGCCGAACCGACAATTAAATCGGTCTCTTTGGCAAGTTCATAGACTTGACGGGTCATGTAGGCAGGATTAATAAGAGTCAGTTTCCGTCCGGAAGGGGTGCTGATATCACGTTCGGGAATATGAAGCAGATACGGATTTGGACTGTTCTTTTCAGTTACGGGAGCATATACGCCTCCGTGAGAGGAGCACCAGTGCCGGTACACGATGTCCCGGTCGATTGCTGCTCTGGCTTCGGACATGGCAAGAGTGGTAATTGCAATTTTTTGTTCTCTGATGGTTAACACGGAAGATGTCAGCAGTAGCAGAGTCCACGCTGCGCTAAAACAGAATGCATAGTTCCTGATACGCCGAACCTGACTGCAATCAGAACTCGTAGCAGATGTAGAACCGGATAAATATTCCATGTAATTCCCTTTTCAGAGGACTTTATTATCTGTCATGGCCTCGGCAACAGCTTTGCACAGTTCCTGGCGAAGATAAGGCTTCTGGAGAAATCCTTTCGCACCGAGTTTCTCAAGTTCATGAGCAGTACCCTCCTGGTGGAAACCGGATAAAATCAGAACACTGATGTCGGGGTAACTTTCAATAAGCTTGATCAGTGTCTCCTTACCACTCATTCTGGGCATAAGCATATCCAGAATTACGAGGGAAATATGATCTTTCTCTCGTGCATACACTTCCAGGGCCTGTTCACCATCTTCCGCAAGGTAGACCCGATAACCGAGGTCTTCCAGAATGCATTGTCCCACGTCTCGGAGAATCTCCTCATCGTCGACCAGTAAAACACCACCAGAACCGCGGATCAGTTCTTCGGACGATGTGCCTTCGATCACTTTATCGCCCGATAACGGAAGATATAACTTGAAGATCGTCCCGATGCCGGGCTCACTGAAAATGTTGATGCACCCCTGGTGATCAGTAATAGTGCCGTAAACAGCAGCAAGTCCTAACCCGGTTCCTTTTCCAACCTCTTTTGTCGTAAAGAACGGCTCAAATACGTGTTTAATTATTTCGCCTGTCATACCGATACCGGTATCGGATACCGAAATCTCGATATACGGCCCCGGGGTTATGTTGTAGTGACTGGAACGGCAGAATTCATGATTTAACTCTACATTGGCGGTAGCGAACGTGATTTTGCCCCCTTCCGGCATGGCGTCACGGGCATTGACGCCAAGGTTTAACAAGGCATTCTGCAGCAAAGTCGGATCGCCGATAATACTGGAGTTTTTGGCGAGAAGTCTGGTCTCGAGAACTATTTTTTTATCAATGGTTCGCTCCAGTAACGAAATGACCTCCTGAATTGTTGCATTAATACGGATATGTACGGAATTTTTTTGCCCTTTGCGTGAAAATGCCAGCAACTGACCGGTCAGTTCAGCAGAACGGCTGGCTGCTTTTTGAATACTACCGAGCAATTTTGTTGCCGATGGGTTGTCATATATATGACGCGATAAAAGTTCGGCAGAACCCAAAATAGCGGTCAGCATATTGTTGAAGTCATGGGCAACTCCACCGGCCAACTGCCCGATAACATCCATCTTTTGCGTCTGCCGGATTTGATCCTCCATACGCTTCTGTTCAGTGACATCCAGCAATACGATCAGCAGGCATTTTTCATTCTTATAGTCCATAAGGTTACTGTACAAAAGCACATTCCGGTTTTCACCATGAAACGTTTTGATCTCAGTACCGAACCCGGATACTCCCTGTTGTTCCTGCATCAACGACAGAAATTGCTCCCGTTCATAACCATCTCGCCAGAGTCCGAGTTCAATACCGGTTTTACCGATAACACGGTCATCGGTAAAACCAAAATCATCACTGAAGGTACGATTTATTGTGCGTATAACACCTTCAGGGTATGAAGAAACAACGATTGCAAATGGCGACACATCAAAAAGAGTCTGAAGACTGACATTCGATTCGTTCAACAGTTTCTGGGTGACCTGGTATTCGTCAATCTGTACGCGCAACATCTCTTCTGTTGCCAGCAACTGGTCGTGTGTCTCGATAAATTCCTGAACCTGTCCCCTCAAAAGCTCTTCAATTGCAAGCAGTTCCTTGTTCCGGGACAGGAGCTGTTCATTGCTTTTATGCAACTTTTCAGCAGAGTTCTGCAACTCGGCGGTCCTCATTTCTACCAACTCTTCCAAATGATTTTTATGCTGCTCTATCTCGCGGCGCTGCCGGTAAAGCTCGGCAAATATTCTGACCTTGCTTTGCAGAAACAATGGTTCAATCGGTTTTGCCAGATAATCCACTGCTCCGACATCATATCCTTTGAATTGAAACTGGAGGTCTTTCATGCCGGCGGTGACAAATATGATCGGGATATGTCTGGTTTTTGGATTTACCCGCATCAATTCAGCAGTTTCGAAACCATCAATATCCGGCATCTGAACATCCAGCAACACCAGGGCAAACTCCTGCTTGAGCATAAGACGCAGGGCTTCATTTCCTGACGAAGCCTTGATCATTTCATACCCTTGACCGTTGAGGAGCTCTTCGAGAGACAGAAGGTTACTCGGGCGGTCATCAACCAGCAATATCGGTACGATAGTGTGATATGCGGTGCGGTTCATGTATTTCCCCTTACAAGCTTCATCAAAAGGGGTGAAATTTCCCTTAATCGAACAATGTAATCAGCCTTCAGTAATTGCAGGGCACGTTCAGGCATGGAACTCATCTCGGCATCGGCAGGATCCTGGACGATTGCAATTCCGCCGTATTCTTTGATTTTCAACAGACCGTTGCCGCCGTCGCTTCCGGCGCCGGTCATGATAACCCCTATGAGCGCCGGACCATACGCTTCCGCTGCTGACTCAAAGAGGACATCTATTGAAGGACGGGCAAAACTCACCGGAGAATCAATGGAAAGTGACAGATATCCTCCACGTTCCACCAACAGGTGATAATTGGCCGGTGCCAGATAGACTGTTCCGGGAGTAATCTGTTCACATTCATCCGCTTCTTTAACCCGGACGGAGCAGAGCGTGTTCAGCAGCACGGCCAGTCCGTCGTCAGACCCCGGGGTCATATGGGTAACAATCAAAAGCGGGGTCTGGAAATCAGCGGGAAGTGTCCCTAAAACATGCTTGAGCGCTGATACTCCCCCGGTTGAAACCCCGATGGCAATCGCTTTGAATCTTGTTTTACTTCGATCGTTCATAACGTTTCTGGTATATTTGCATTCGGGGCATTATCGCTTCATAGCGATCAGAAATCTTTCGATGGTCCAGGTTTTCTTTCGTGCCGAGACAGAGAAATCCACCCGGCATAAGGCAGTTGTCGAAAAGCTCAAGTACCCGTTCTTTGAGTGGCAGCTTGAAGTATATCATAACATTACGGCATAAAATCAGGTTCATTTCGCCAAAGTTGGTATCAACGGCCAGATTATGCGCCGCAAAGACAATATTATCCCGGAGAGGCTGGGCAAGTATGGCATGGTCGTAGCGGGCAGTATAGTAGTCTGAAAACGAGCCTTTTCCGCCGGCACTTTGGTAGTTTCTGGTAAAGCGTTGCAAGTCCTGAAGCGGATAAATCCCTTCTTGCGCCTTGCGAATGACCTCTTCATTAATATCGGTGGCGTAAATTCTAAAACGCCCTTTCATCCCTTCTTCCAGAAGGATAATTGCCATCGAATAGGCTTCATCACCGGAAGCACAGCCGGCGTGCCATATTTTTACGAAAGGATAGGTTTTCAGATAGGGCACTACCTGTGTCCTGACCGCTTTAAAAAAAGCGGGATCGCGAAACATGTCCGAGACAGTAACGGTGATCCCACGCAGCAGAGTATCAAACAGGGTATGGTCACGCAGAAGTTGGGACTGAGCAAGAGAAAGCGAAGCAAATCCCGAGCCGGAAAGCCACTGGAGGAGGCGCCTCCGGAGGGAGGCCTCTGAATATTCTCTAAAATCATAGCCATAAACCTGATAGATTCCTTCCATCAGAAGCGTAATTTCCAGATCAATAAGTTCATTGCCGGTCATGGAGCAATCGCCTCCGAAGAAGCAGCCGAATAAAGCCAGACACGCAGTAGTGAGAAGAGTTTCTGCATGTCAACCGGTTTTGGAATGTAGTCGCTGGCACCGGCATTAAAACATTCCTCCCGGTCCCCGATCATCGCTTTGGCCGTCAGCGCGATGATCGGCAGTGTACGGAATCGGGGATCCGTTCTGATACGGCGCATTGCCTCATAACCATCCATTTCAGGCATCATGATATCCATCAATACCAGATCGATATCAGGGAATGCGTCAAGTTGTTTCAGCGCTTCACGACCGTTTTCCGCTTCATAAATGGTAATATTTTTTTCCGCCAGAGCGCTTGAGAGTGAGAAAATGTTGCGCATGTCATCATCGACAATCAGGACTTTTTTTCCATCCAGCGTCGCTTCATTGTCAAGTGCGGATCGAAGCATGCGCTGTTTGCCCGGTTCAAGCGATGTTTCTACCAGGTGAAGAAAGAGTGTTACCTCATTCAGGAGCCGCTCCGGACTTTTCGCCCCTTTGATGATGATACTTTCGGCATAGTGATGCAGTCGCCGTTCATCTTCATGAGTCAGTTCCCGACCAGTGTGGATAATAACAGGAATACGGTGTTCGGGATCACACTTTTTAAGCTCTTCCAGCAGTTCGTAGGCACCCATGTCGGCAAGTCCCAGGTCAAGAACAATGCAGTCAAATTGATCGTTGGTAAGAAATTCAATCGCCTTGTCGCCACTATCGGCAACCTTGATGGTCACGTTCCGCACTTCAAGAAGAGCGACCATCGCCCTGGCCTGATCCTGGTCGTCCTCAACAATCAACAGCATCTTCATGGTTTTTTCAATGACTGTCTCCAGTGAATTCAAAACAGCATCAAGCTGTTCACTGTTTACCGGTTTGGTGACAAAGCCGATAGCCCCCATGTTCATCGCCTTCTGCCGATCCTCCAGGCAGGTTATAAAATGCACGGGAATATGGCGTGTTACCGGGTTATCCTTCAAGTTGCGCATGACACCCCAGCCGTCTATATGCGGAAGCATGACATCCAGAAGAATGGCATTTGGTTGATAACGCTCGGCAAGGGCAATGCCGCTTTCTCCATCAGCAGCAACCAAAACGGAGAAACTGCGACCCCGAACTATTTCGGCCAATATTCCTGCAAAGGTCAGGTCATCTTCAATAATCAGAATACTCCTGCTGCCGCTCTGAAGCTTCTCCCGGTCATCAGGAATCGGCGCCGGTAACAACATATCGAAGGATTTATCCATGATCGGCGTAGTGTCTTTATTGTGAGGAGCTGCAATCACCGGTGTCGCCACTGTCCGTGGCGGGGAGATGGAGACGTAATGCTCCTTGATTACCGGATCGAGGTTACTTGCACTGTTTACCGGAAGAAACAGGGTAAAAGTGCTTCCTTTGCCGACTTCGCTGGTTAAAGAAATTTCGCCGCCCATTGCACGGGCAAGTTGCCGCGAGATGGAAAGGCCCAGGCCGGTACCGCCATAGGTTCGGCTGGTACTGCCGTCTGCCTGTTGAAACGCGTTGAAAATGACGGATAGTTTATCATCCGGGATACCGATGCCGGTATCTGACACGGCAAAGGCGACAGCTGCCGTATCAAGCATGTTTTCGTGAGCGTCCGGTGTATACACCCTGAGTGTAACAGTTCCTTTGCTGGTAAATTTGCAGGAATTGGAAAGCAGGTTATTGAGGATCTGCCGGATCCTCTGGCAGTCGGTAACGATGGCTTCCGGGACGGAATCGTCCAGGGTAACCGAAAGTGTAATTCCTTTTTCCCCGGTAATCGGAGTAAATACCATTTTCAGCTGATCGGAAAGCTCGGATGGAATCAATTTTTCATAGTGGAATTCCAGATGTCCCGATTCGATCTTTGAGAGATCAAGAATGTCATTTATCAAGTTGAGCAGATCCCTGCCGGCGCCGTTCATAGTTGCGGCAAACTCAACCTGTTTTGTCGTCAGATTCCCATCGCGGTTATCTTTTAGCAGACTGGAGAGAATCATCAGGCTGTTGAGGGGGGTGCGCAGCTCATGCGACATATTGGCCAGAAACTCGGATTTATAGGTGCTGACCTGTTCCAGTTCATCAGCTTTGCGTTGTAATTCGCGCCCTGTCTCCTCAACTTCACGGTTTTGTGCGCGGATCTGTTCGCGTTGCTGCTCCAGCATCTGGGCACGTTCTTCCAGCTCTTCATTGGTCTGTTGCAGTTCCTCCTGCTGAACGCGCAATTCTTCCGTCTGCGACTGCGTCTGTTCCAAAAGGTCATTGACCAGATGACGAGAGCGGGTAACATTAAGGGCAATAGCCAGAGCTTCCATAATCTGTTTCAGAAACTCTATATCATTCTCGCTGAACGCGTTAAAAGAACCTATTTCCAGAAGGCCTACGACGGCATCATTATGGAGAAGGGGAAGAACAACGATAGTTGCCGGTAAGGACTCTCCCAGCCCTAAACTGATTCGGAGATAGTCGGGTGGGGACTCCTTCAGGATGATCATTCTCTTCTCAAGCGCTGCCTGCCCGGCGAGACCTTCCCCCAGGGAAATCCGTTCATTCGGATGTTTATGTTGTGAAACGGCATATTTGGCAGCAACCCTGAGTATCGACTCGTTCTGCTCATATATATAGAAAACACCGACTCCGGCGCCAAGATATTCGGTCAGGAACGTAAGCACCTGACTCGTTAAATCTACGATGGTCTTGTCACCCCGCAAGATGGCATTGAGCTCACTCTGACCGTTTCTAAACCAGTTGTGTTGAGATGTCTGCTCACGGTTGCGGCGAAGAGAACAGGTCATTTCGGAAAAGGCCAGATCCAGTTCGTGCTGTACGTGACTCATCTCGATGATCGCATTCAGCAATCTGCCCACTTCATCGTTACTTACCTGATCCGTGTTTACTCGCAACGGCACACTGATAATCACCTGCCGGTCCAGATCTCCTCCGGAAATGGCGCCTACCAGTCTTGCCCGTTCTTTGCCGACCTCCTGTTGTGACAATACGGAATCCAGTATGATTCGCAGAGGCTTGGTGATACTCCGGGTAATCAAAATAGTCATGATTGTTGCGAGCAGTGACGACCCAAAAGCCAGGCAGAGTATGACTACGCCGGATGTCTTGGCTGAATCGATATTTGCCGTGGAAATTTTTTCGGCATTCGACACAAGATATGCTCGTAATGCATCAATTGCATTGAGCTCATCGTGCTCTGCAGCGGATACGGCATCGGAATTCAAGTATGTTATTGCCTTGTCATACGTGCGTGGGGTAGTCAGTTCCATGATCCGGCTCAGGTGGGGTGTGAAGTTGCTGCGCGCCTGAACCAGTGTTGCAAAAAGTTTGTGAGCGTTGCCGTCGGGAAGTTCCGTCTCAAGTATCTTGACGCTGGCGTCGATCTTTTCACGAAGCTTCAAGACCCTGACATGATATTTGTCATGTGAGCTCTGGTTATTGGCAATGATAAACTCTCTGATATTGACCCGCAAACGTTGAAAATCAGCAGCAATATCGCCGACATGCTCAACCGGCTTAACTCCGTTCAGTAAAAGGGCGTTATCGGCACGCTCAAGAGTATGGATCTGGATAAAGCCAAATAAACCAATAGCAAGAGTAAGAAAAACAACCGTAGCAAAACCGAGAATCAGCTTGTGTTTAATTTTGAGATTGGCGTAGAACGTCATGTGTCACTCCTTTTCTCACGGCTGATTCAACTGTTTCTCTTTGTGCAAAATAAAAATGGCTGCATTTGAATGGCAGCCAATTAAAAAAATGCGGAATTATGAAAACAGGTCGGCATCCCTGAACGTCAACCCCTGTCGGTCTTTAACCGAAACATTCGGCTCTTGTTCAAGCGGCCAGAGTATTGCCAGGTCAGGGTCGTTCCAAACGATGCAGCGTTCATGCTCCGGCGCATAGTATTCCGTGGTGAGATAGAGAAACTCGGCACTGTCGGACGTGACGCAAAAGCCATGGGCAAATCCGGGTGGTACCCACATTTGGCGTTTGTTTTCTGCCGAGAGTGTAGTGCCAAACCATTTTCCGAAGCTTGGTGAACTTCGGCGAATGTCAACGGCTACATCGAACACTTCACCGACAACCACGCGTACCAGTTTTCCCTGTGGCTGCTGAATCTGATAATGCAATCCCCTCAAAACCCCGCGGGTTGAACGGGAGTGGTTATGCTGAACAAAGGTAATATCAACTCCGGTCAGTTCGCGCCAGCGCCGCTCGTTAAAACTTTCGAAAAAAAAACCACGATCATCGCCGAACACTTTCGGCTCCAGAACTAGTACATCAGGAATGGGGGTGGTAATGGTTTGCATCATGATCTCCCGTTAAATTGATATGCTTCCGGTTATAATTGGTGCTGTGATACATAGGAACTGCTGCGACCTTCGGCAAACGTAAGGTGGTTTACCATGGCATCGCGGGCTGCCTGGGGGTCTTTGGCCTTGATCGCCTGGACGATCGTATTATGATGCTCAAAAAGGAGTTGATGGTCCTCTATAGTCAGGTACACTGCCCGCCAGACGCTCTGTTGAAATTCCTTCATGGCATCAAACAGGTTCTGCATCAGGTGCAACCAGACAACATTATGGGTAGCTCGGGCAATTATGATATGCAGGTTGGCATCAAGGTCTTCCGAAGGCTGTTTAAGAATCAGGTTCTGCTTCATACCGGCGATAATATCTTCCATGCGACGGATATCGTCAGGAAGTGCCCGCTCGGCGGCATACCACGATGTCCACGATTCCATGCACTTACGGACTTCGATCACATCAAGTGCCCGATCTTTCTGAAGACGAATCAATTCGCTGAGCGGATTGGCAGAGGACGAATCCACCAGCGACTTTACAACAGTACCGCCTCCCTGGTACGACATAACCAATCCTGATGAAGCCAGTACGTTCAGTGCCTCTCGCACGGAGGGACGTGATACTCCGAACATCTCGGCCAGTTCGCGTTCCGGTGGAAGTTTATCGCCCGGCGCAAATTCTCCGGCAAGTATCGAAGTACGAATCTGTTCCGCTATTTGGGTCGAAACTTTTTTGGGCTTTATCGGTTGAAAATTCATGTTTGTTCCAATCAAAAAAATGGGGGTGTCATAAGGCACCCCCCTTTTTAACGTATTTTTAACCGTTCTGCAACCTGCACATCATTGTTTATCAGGAACAAACGGATAAAGTTGACAAGAATAGACGACACTCTGCTCCATTTTAATGCGGTACTGTTTTCTTGACGGTTTAAAGCACTTTTTTAATCGCTTCAACAACATAATATGCATCATTGATTGCGGTATAAATCAGGTTTGGATGTTTTTCTTCAGAGATTGAGCCCTCGTTGATTTTCATGAATGAGGGTGAAATTGCCGCGCCGATGACGTACACCCCTTTCCGGTTGGATTCAAATTCTTTGGTCAGCAGCACCAAACGTTCGCCTTCCTTGGCAACTTTGCAGACGCCAGAGGTACAGGCGATTGTCTGGATATTGAGCTTGTCAAAAATCGGTACCGGACCCTGTGACCCGATGCAGGCGATAACATTCTTCATTGGGAAACTCATGCCATGATACAGGTCAATACCGTCAGACTGCTTGAATTCATTTATGCGAATTACCAGACGGTCGATTCCTTCCTCATCCACTTCTCCGATCCGGGGCATGGCTCCGGGCAGAAGCCTGATGTTGCCGCCAAGAAGTATTTCTTCGCCCAGACGCTGGGCGGTTTCTTTGTTGACATCAAAGGTCTCGGCCATATGGGCCCAGTAGACCGGTTGTGTGTCGTTGACCTCGCGTTTGGCCTTAAGAATGTTGGTAATCACGTCCGCAGCAGTGTTCCCGCCACCGATCACCAGTGTTTTAATACCTATATAATGGCTGATATCATCAACGTTTTTGGCAACCATTTTGGCATCGCCATAGACGGAAAGTTCTCGAGGAATATTGCAGCCGAAAGAAAGCACAACTTTTTTTCCCTGAAAGATTCCCTTCGATGTCACAACAGACAGGCCATCACGTTTATCCTTGATGTCCTCGCACAGAACATCGGTCAGAATATTCAAGTTTTCATGCTGGACAAAATGCTGCACGTATTGCAGATAGCTCTCTACCGTAACCGGTTTGTCAGGTGGACTGAGTTCAGCAACCATGAAAGGGTCCGGAGCATCCTTTGGCTTGGAAGCGTACACCAGCTTCCCTTCGGGATACGTATTGGCGATCCCTTGAAAAACGGCTTTACCTGACTCCAGAACCAGATACGAAAGGCCTTGCTTGTGGCACAGATACGCAGTCGAGAGACCGGCAGGGCCTCCACCGACAATGATGACGTCATATAATGTATTGTTCACTAGTCTCCCCATGCTCCGAAAATTACGAAGAATTTTAGAATAATTGATCCAGAAGCTCAAAATCAATATACATTTCTGCCAGGCTGCGTATAAGCCCCAGCTTTTCCGTGTCGGCAGCGGTTATTTTGGACACATCCTCGGTAATGATACGGTGAAGTTCGGCTGTTGTATATTCTTCGGTACGCATATACGGAATATTGCTTCGATCAAGAATCATCTGGGTAATGGTGCTGATCTGGGCAATGCCGGGAATGATCAGGCCGGCAATCCTGGAACGATACGCCGGAATTTTATAAAGATTCGCCAGCGTTACCAATAACTCATCACGGCTGCTGGTTACGATAATCACTGAAGGATCATGAATCAATTCGGTAACCCGCTGGGTCGAAGCAGCGCCGATCTGGACGTGGTGTATAATTCTGCCCACATCGCGCCTGTTGCCATGAAGAGGTAGTCCTAGTAGTTTTGAAACCCTCCTGAGCGTGGGATTTGCAAGAACCGGATTATAGTCAACTCCGCCGATTACCGTCATTTTCTCATCTGAAAGAGCACGCGTCAGGTAATCCAGCGTGCGTTCACGCTTCTCAGGAATAAGCTTGTTGGCGAGAACTGCTCTCACGTCAACCCCTTCCTTCTCAAACAGGGCCAACCCCATGTAGATGTTATCGACGACATTACCCAACCCGCCACCAGTCACCATCAATACCGGGGCATTCAACATGCGCGCAATGCGGGCGTTGGACATCTTCATGATCGAACCCACGCCGGGGTGTCCCGACCCTTCGATAATGATAAAATCACATCTTTTTTCAAGTTCGGCATAGGCCCGCATGATCCGTTCCTGGAGCTCAGAGGTGGAAATTTCCCGGTCCACAACTTTGCGAGTCGTGTCGGGCAGGACGACAACCGGCGACATCCAGCGCAAATCCTTTTCCAGATCAAAAACCTGCGCAATCAGGGCAGCGTCCTTGTCTACCGTGTGGCGG
The DNA here is from genome assembly GCA_903930585.1 of uncultured Geobacteraceae bacterium. GTDB lineage: Bacteria > Desulfobacterota > Desulfuromonadia > Geobacterales > Pseudopelobacteraceae > JACRCG01. The sequence continues at coordinate 15,064 of CAIYZD010000317.1, forward strand.
TGGTACGAAGCCGGTTTGGGGCCGAGCGGCTTTATGAATCCGACCCGGCGATACTTCTTTTGCGCCAGATGCATCAAGCCGAGGCTGGTGGTTGTTTTTCCGCAGTTTTGTCCCGTGGCAGCAATAAAAATGTTTTTTGCCATGAAAATATCCTCGTAGGTGTTACCGGTAAATTATACAATTAAACAAATAAAAATCCCGCAGATTGACTGTAGGATTTAAATTGTATCATTTACTATAACTGCTGACTACTTTTTCTCACAGAATTTTCTCACAGAACATCAAACTGCCCGGAGGTTAAAACCCGTCCGGCCATAAACAGAGCACACATGTTTTATGTGCTCTTTTTGTTAGCGGCCCAGTTATGCAGCCATGCTCCGTGCCAGCAGTTCGGTCAGATGCAGGAGCTTGACATCCGGCAGGTGGTCTGCCAGTCCCTTCTTAAGCTGCAGCAGACACCCCGGATTGGAGGTTACCAGGATGTCGGCGCCACTGGCGCGAACCGAGTCCAGTTTACGGTGCAAAATCCGATCAGACATCTCCGGTTTAACAATATTGTACGTTCCGGCGCTACCGCAGCATGAATCAGCTGCTTCAAGTTCCGTATACTCAAGTTCCGGTATTAGCTTGAGTACATCGCGCGGCTCGGAGCGAATTCCCTGGCAATGGGCAATGTGACAGGGGTCATGATAGGTGACCTTCAGAGGCAGTGGTTTGAGAAGCTGCGCAAGTTCCGTGGCGTGTAGCGCCAGAATTTGTGAAATGTCGCGAACTTTTGCGCTGAATTCGGCGGCTGCATTACCTGCCATGTGGTGCCCGTAGTTCTTGAGTTCTGCTCCGCAACCGCCGCAGTCGGTGACAATATAATCGACGTTGTGGCGTTGAAAAATATCGATGTTCGTGCGGGCGGCTTCTTCCAGTCCGGCACGGTCGCCGGCCAGCATGTTGGGGGCGCCGCAGCAGACCTGTTTTTTAGGAGTTATGACCGTGTAACCGAGGGCAGAGAGCAGTTTTATCGTGGCGCGGCTTGCATCCGAGAAAATCAAACTCATGACGCAGCCAAGAAAGAAGCCGACTGTTCCGCGCGCAATGCCGACCGCCGGGGTTACCTCGTTGATTTCCTGACGGAGCGGACGAGCGGGGAGGGGTGGCAACAGTCCCTCCATCCGCTCCAGCGGTTTGGGGAACATCTTAAGAATGCCAAGTGTCCTGACCAGTTTCTGCAGCCCGCTATTCTGATACAATCGCATCGGCGCCATGGAGGTTTCCAGACGGTCGGGGTGCGGCACCAGTTTGCGCAGTATCAGGTCCTCCATGAAGCCAAGACCGCTCTCGCTTTTACGTTCGCAGGTGAACTCGGCCACAAGTTGGCCGGCATTGACTCCGCAGGGGCAGGCCGAGGCGCAGGCCTGGCAATCAAGGCAGATTGAGAGGTATTCCAGCAACCGCTCCGACTGATCCAGATTGCCTTCCTGCAGTTTTCGAATCAGAGCCACCCGCCCACGTGGTGACGCGGTTTCCAGGAACGTTTCCTTATATGTCGGACAGCTCGGAAGACACATGCCGCAGCGCATACAGTTGATAAGTTTGACGTAATCCATAGTTAGATCCTCATTCCCTTGTGCCTCTGAGACTCTGTGGAGGGCGCTTTAGAATATTTTCCCCGGATTCAATATCCCCTTAGGGTCAAAGGCGTGCTTTATCCCGCGCATAACCCGGATTCCCGATTCGCCGACCAGCCTGGGCAGGTACTTTTTCTTGGCCAGACCAACTCCATGTTCACCGGTAATGGTGCCCCCCATGGCGATGGCAGCGTCGAAAATATCAGAAAAAGCGGCGTGCGCACGGGCAATTTCATCCTTGTCACGTTCATCGGTCAGGCAGGTCGGATGCAGGTTGCCGTCTCCCGCATGGCCGAACGTGCCGATTGTGACATTGTATTTAATTGCCGAGGCCTGGATAATCTGCAGCATCGAGGCGATGCAACTGCGGGGTACGGTGGCATCCTCCAGAATGGTGGTCGGCCTGAGCCGTGCCAGGGCTGAAAGGGCGGTACGGCGGGCTGTAGCCAGTTTAAGCGCCTCGGCAGCATCTTTTGCCGTCTGAAAAAATGAACAGTGATGTTTTTTACATATCTCCGCCACTGCAGCAGCCTCCTCTGCAATCACCACGGGATGGCCATCAACTTCGATCAGCAGCACGGCGTCCACGTCCAGCGGTAATCCAACGTGGGCATAATCCTCGACGCATTTGATAGTAACCTTGTCGAGGAATTCAAGCGTTGCCGGAATGACCTTGGCGGCGATAATGGCTGAAACCGCCAGTGCGGCGTCCTGCAATACCGGAAAATGGGCCAGCATGGTGATCTTGCCGTGCGGTTTCGGAATCAGCTTGACCGTGATACCGGTAAAAAACCCGAGTGTCCCCTCGGAAGAGACCAGAAGTGGATTAAGGCTGTATCCGGCTACGTCCTTGACTACCTTGCCGCCGGTACGAAGAAAGTCGCCATCGGCGAGAACAGTTTCCAGTCCCATGACATAGTCCGCGGTAACGCCATACTTGAGTCCGCGCAGGCCGCCGGAATTTTCGGCAACATTGCCGCCCATGGTGGAGATATTCATGCTGCCCGGATCGGGCGGATAGAACAGTCCGCGCGACTCGACTTCGCGATGGAGCGCACTGGTGACAACACCCGGCTCAACAGTGGCGGTAAGGTTCTCCTCGTCGATTTCGATAATGCGGTTCATGCGGCTGGTCTGAACGACGACACCTCCTGAAGAAAGTGAACCGCCTGACAGGTTGGTGCCGGAACCGCGCGGGGTAACGCAAATCCCTGCTTCATGGCAGAGTCGCATGATGCGGGCTACCTCGTCAGCGGTTCCCGGAAGCAGTACCGCACCAGGCAGGCTTTCCAGTTCGGGGGTGGAGTCGTAGCCGTAAACCGCCAGCGATTCCTGGTCGCACAGTGTGTGCTGTTCCCCGACGATGGTGGTAAGTTCTTTGATAAATGATGGGTGCATGATGAGTCTCCTTTTATTAGCTACTCGCTACGGAATCATCCATTGAAGGAAATACGCCTGGAGATATACGATAACCCCAACTATAACTGTTAAAAAGATTGAGTGTTTCAGGGTAAAGCGAAACAGCGTTCCTTCTTCGCCCACCATACCGCACGCGGCGGTTGCTACGGCAAGGGATTGCGGTGATATCATCTTGCCCATGACGCCGCCGCTGGTATTGGCTGCCGCGGTCAGGATCGGATTAAGTCCCAGTTGCTCGGCGGTTGCCTTCTGCAGCCCTCCAAAAAGAACGTTACTGGAGGTGTCGGATCCGGTCAGGAAAACCCCCAGCCAGCCGAGGAACGGGGCGATGAAGGGGAATAAGTGGCCGGTCTTGGTGAATACCAGGCCGAGACAGTTGGTCATACCGGAGGTGTTCATGACATATGCCAGGCCGAGCACGGAAGCAACGGTAACGGCAGGGAAACGCATGTCATATAATGTTTTTCCGCCCAATTTGATTACATCGCCAAATCCTACCCCACAGATCATCGCCGAGAAGAAGGCTGCTATCAGAATTGCGGTACCGGCGGCAGACAGGTAGTTAAAGGTATACTTTGCAGGCAGCTTGATAGGGAGCTGATCCGACAACGCTTTGACCAGCGGTTTGAACTGATCCTTGACGACCAGTTTGTTTTTTTCCAGATCGTCTTTGACCAGTTTTTGGATGTCAGCACTTTTCTTTGCTATGGCGTTGAATCCGGCAGAACGCTCATCAGTCAGCACAGCCCCTTTACCAGCCATACCCTGTTCAACCGGGAGGAATTTTTCTTCCAGCCCCTTTAGTTCATTCAACATGACGATTGCCCCGGCTAACTTCGGCTCGGATGCCGGAAGCAGAGCCAGCAGTTTGTCGGCCTCTGTTGCCACAGCGGCAATTTTATTAACTCCATCCTCAGGTTTGGAAACCTTCTTAACGATCATGTTGTCGAGTCCGGCTACGGTAATGACCACCTTGCTTTTATCGAGTTCGGTCTTGATTGAGGGGATACCCCACAGGAGAACCATTATTGTCAGTGCCAGATAGGGGGCCCAGGCGCGGAATACTTCACCAACGGTGTAACGATGTCGCTCAACACCGCTGCTGGCAGATTCGTGAGCGAATACATAGTTTTCTTTAGGACTCCAGACCTGCAGCAACAGAACCAGTGCGGCCATGGATACCAGAGAAGAAATGATGTCCGGGAGATACGGGCCGAGGTAGCTTGCCGTGGCCCACTGGCAGACAGCAAAGGTAACGCCGCAGGTAATGATTGCCGGCATTACTTCAAGAGTTTTTTTCCAGCCGACCATAATCATGATTACGTAAAACGGGATAAATACGGAAATGAAAGGGAGCTGGCGACCAACCATCGTCGAGAGTTTCATCATGCCGTCATCGCCGTAACCCATGACGCCGGCCAGTGCGACAACCGGAATACCGATTGCGCCAAAAGCCACCGGAGCCGTATTGGCGATCAGGCAGACACCGGCAGCATACAGCGGACGGAAACCGAGTCCGACAAGGGTGGCTCCGGCAATTGCTACCGGGGTGCCGAAACCGGCTGCCCCTTCAATAAAGGCGCCGAAACAGAACGCTATCAGGAGCGCTTGGATACGCCGGTCGGCCGTGACCCCGGCCAACGATGCACGGATGATTTCAAATTGCCCACCTTTAACGGTAATGTTGTACAGAAACAGGGTCGTGATGACGATGTAAAACACTGGAAAAAGACCGAAAGCCGCGCCCTGCATGAATGCCAACCCGGCAAGTTTGGCCGGCATCCCCCAAACGGCAATGGCAATAGCCAGTGCGGATGCGACCGCCAGCGGACCGGCCTTGTGGGCTTTCATCTTTAAAACGGCGAGACAGACAAAGATCACGACGAGAGGGATGGCGGCGATAAGAGCCGACAGACCGAGACTACCTGCTGCGGGTGTGTACGTTTGAATCCAGGGCATGTTGTTTCTCCTTCCATTCAAGGGGTGTGTGTATCTGCTGCTGCTTTGGTTTTGTAGACTCTGTGCTGCCGTGAACCGGAAAAATTAAAAATAGAAATGGGTTTTGTAAAGTTGTAATACCAATTACTTCTTTTGAAAAAAACTGTCAAGTGTTTTTTTATTATTCTTGTAAAGCCTGTTGACATTGGATGTTATGATGAATTATGGTGCGATGTAATATGGTTATACAAATTGATTTTACTCTTTTTGATATTTTTGTTTCTCCTGAATTTCAACAATATGCCAAATACTGAAGTAAAACCGTTTTTCGTTGATACCGGCCCCGTGTATACCCGGTCGGTAATTTAAGGAGGCGTCGGATGTACGAGCAATTTAAAGCCAGGGCAGAAGGTGTCAGTGCAGAAGTGCATCGCTTTGCTACAAAAGATGCGGCGCTGGCGTATCTGATCGTTTTTTTGAAGCAGGAGGGGGTGGCCGATTCTCCTCAAGCTACTGCCCTGTGGGCTGACTCACCTTTTCTTGCAGGCGTCGAGTTGAATGCATTGCGGACGATCCCTGGGCTAAAGTTTGAGGTTACCCGCGAGTTGGCTTCACATGCCCTTTTCGGGATAAGCCAGATGGAATGGGCTTTGGCCGATACCGGATCATTGGCCCAGAATTCTACTGCCATCGAACAGCGGATGGTGTCGTCGCTTCCCACCATCCATATCGCTCTTGTGCCGACAAGCGGGATACTGCCGGATATGCCGACACTGCTTGCACGGGTTAACCCGAAAGAGTGCAGATACCTCGCCATGATTACCGGGCCGAGCAGAACAGCGGATATCGAACGGGTACTGACAATCGGAGTACATGGGCCTCACCGGCTTGTAATCATTTTCGTGGATGAGTTGGGAGGGAACAGCTGATGGGAAGCGAATTTAAAGAGTCTATTTATACGGCCATCACCAATGCCAATTTGACCGGGGCACTCGGAAAGTTCTCCGAAGCCTATAAAATCAACCGTACCAAGGCGTATGAAGGGATCGATTTTGAGGAGTTACGGGGAAGGATCGCAGATCTGAAATCGGACGCAGCCTCCCGCCTTGACGAGCTCTCGGAACGGTTTACCCGGAATGCCGAAGCATGCGGCGCCACGGTTTTTCGGACAAATGATCCGGCCAGGGTCAGGGAATATATCCTGAAGGTTGCCAAGGACAATAATGTTAAAACCGTTGTAAAGTCAAAATCCATGGCCACGGAAGAGATTCATCTCAATCCATATCTGGAAAATGAGGGCATTCTGGTCGGGGAAACCGACCTGGGTGAATGGATTATCCAACTGGCCGGGCAGACCCCATCGCATATGGTTATGCCGGCTATCCATATGACCAAGGAAGAGGTTTCCGACCTGTTCAGCAAGGAAGTCAACGAACGGCTGACTTCCGATATACCAAGGCTTGTCAAGGTTGCCCGCGAACAGTTGCGCCCGACTTTTCTGGCCGCCGATATGGGTATTTCCGGAGGAAACATCGCCGTAGCCGAAACCGGCAGTATTGTCCTGATGACCAACGAGGGGAATGCCCGGCTGGTCACTTCGCTCCCCAAAATTCATATTGCGCTGGTCGGCATCGAAAAGCTTATCGAAAAATTTGCCGATGTTGCCACGATTTTAAAAGCGCTTCCCCGAAGTGCCACCGCGCAGCTTTTGACCAGCTATGTATCGATAATTACCGGCCAGACGCCGAACAGTGACGGCTCCATGAAGGATCTTCATATCATTTTGATGGATAACCGCCGTAGCGAGATGGCGGCAGATCCGAAGTTCAAGCAGGCGCTCCAGTGTATCCGATGCGCGTCATGCCTGAACGTCTGCCCGGTTTTCCGTCTGGTCGGCGGGCATGTTTTCGGCAAGGTGTATACCGGCGGCATCGGTACGATTCTAACCGCCTGGTTTGATGAGCTGAAAAAGTCCGAGGATATTCAGGGGCTTTGTATCCAATGTGGTGCTTGCCGGGATGTTTGTCCCGGCAAGATCGATATTCCGGATCTGATCATGGAAATCCGGCGGCGGCTGGTGAAGGATCAGGGTGTACCGCTGCTGCAAAAATCGATTTATGCCGTAGTGAACAACCGAACGCTGTTCCACGGCATGCTGCGGGCTGCTTCAATCGCCGGCAGACCCTTTACCTCGGGAAAGTTCATCCGGCATCTGCCGCTGTTTCTGGCAGAGCTGACCGATGGCCGCAGCCTGCCTGCCATTGCGGCTAAACCGTTCCGTGATCGTTTTGCCACTATCAAACAACCGAAGCTGAAAGAGAAAGCCGCTTTTTACGCCGGTTGTCTGATCGATTTTGCCTATCCTGAGATGGGTGAAGCATTGATTAAAATACTGAACAAGGCCGATATCCAGGTAATCTTCCCCGAAGGCCAGACCTGCTGCGGCGCTCCGGCCCGCTACAACGGTGCATATGAGGTGGCTGCCGGCAACGCGGTCGATAATATCAAGGCACTGATGCGTGAGGATGTGAAATACGTGGTTTCCGCCTGTCCGACCTGCACGGTAGCCCTGGAACACGAATTTATCACTGTTTTTGAAAGCCTTGGACAAACGGAATGGCTCTCGCAGGCCAGACAACTCTCCGCCAAAACGGTAGATTTCTCGTCATTGGTCAAGCAGCTGATTGATGAAGGCCGGCTGACACTGAAGGAGGGGAGGGCGCTTGGAAAAATCACCTATCACGATTCCTGCCACTTGAAACGATCGCTAAAAGTGGCTGAACAGCCGAGGGAATTGCTGCAAAAAGCAGGGTATGAGCTGACAGAGATGTTCGAGTGTGATACGTGCTGCGGCATGGGCGGTTCGTATTCTATTAAAATGCCGGAGATTTCAGCGCCGATTCTGCAACGCAAACTGAGGAATATCAAGGAGACCGGCGCTCCAATCGTAGCCATGGACTGCCCCGGCTGTGTCATGCAAATCAGAGGAGGCATGGATCAGTATGGCGCGTCTGTGAAGGTCAGGCATACCGTGGAGTTACTGGCGGAGCAGCTGGACTCATGAGTGCACGTGGTGTCAGATGAATCATAGTATCGGTGTAACCATATACTTCTTTACCAACTCCACCGGATGATACGATAATTTGGCTCTTCGCAGTCCGGCGTCACCCAGGTCCTGTTCCCGGTTAAGGTACCGGCACTCTTGAAACAGCAGTACGGCAAATTCGCGGTTTACCAGCTGATAGAGCCCCTCGGTAAAATGATCAGCCTTTTCGAAATGACACACGGCGGTCTCCCGATTGAGGCGTTCACCAAGCGCGAAAGCGGCGACGGTGTCATTAACGCTGACTACGACCCCCTCAAGGCCAAGTTGTTCGGCGCACTCCAGCGCTTCGTATGTGGCTTCAAGTTCCAGGCGAAGCGAAGAGCGTTCCATCTCGTCATGTGAACTTTGAATCAAGCGGTCTATCAGCCTCCGGCATCCGGTGAGATATTTACCGGAAAAAAGTCCGACAGTGTAGTCATGACGACCGGTAAAATAGTTGATGCGATTTTTTTTCTTGTGAAAGCGGCTTCCCGGAAGGGTCGCCAGCTCCTCACGAAGATAGAGATAGTCGCAGGAGTCGCGTAGTTCGGTCAGCTGCAGGGTGTCACCGGAACAGTATCCGGCAACAAATTGATCGTCGGCGCCATACAGTGCCCTACCGGCTGAGAACATGATCGGAAGCGCCTGGGCAACATCCCCTCCGAATGGCGGCAGGAAGTACTTCGTACCGTCATATCCTTTTCCGATCACGATGATCGAGCCCGATGCGGTTGTCAGCCGGTAGTCGTGCGCTTTCCTGAATAGAAAAAGACCGGCGAAGGTCAGCTCGGATATGCGCGGCTGAAGATCGGCACATAACCGGTCAAGAAGCGGCTTGTCGGTTATTTCAAGCGGGCGGGATGCCGGATAAAAAGGAATTTCCATTTGAGTTCTCACTAAATTGTTGTAGTATTCCGTGTTCATACTATCAGAAAGCAATAAATGGAGGGAATTATAATGGCAATTGCTATGAAGATCGCCAGTCAAATATCAAAGTCATCCTGGATCCGAAAGATGTTCGAAGAGGGGGAGCGTCTTCGGCAGGAGTTCGGATCTGACAATGTGTACGATTTTACCCTTGGTAACCCGGATGTGGAGCCTCCCGAATCCTTCAGCCGCGAACTGCTGGAGTTGGCCCGGAACCCGTTGCCGGGAATGCATCGTTACATGAACAACGCCGGGTACTCCGAAACACGGGCCGCGGTGGCGGCAAAGATAGGCAAAGATTCCGGCCTTACCGTTCCTGCGGACAATATTATCATGACCTGCGGCGCCGGCGGCGCCCTCAATGTTGTGTTAAAGACCATTCTCAATCCGGGTGAGGAGGTGATTATACTAGCCCCCTTCTTTGTCGAATACAAGTTCTACATCGATAATCATGGCGGTGTGCCGGTCGAAGTCTGGACGAATCATGACACATTTCAGCTTGATATCGACGCTATCGAAAAAGCGATTACACCAAAAACCCGCGCCATTATCATCTGCTCTCCCAATAATCCAACCGGCGTCATCTATCCGGCGGAAAGCCTGAAGCGGTTGGGGGATATCCTGAAGCATATTCACAAGCAAAACGGCCATCTGATCTACGTCATATCGGACGAACCGTATGCCCGCATCGCCTTTGACGGGCAGCAGGTCCCGAATATTTTCCCGCTGGTGGAGAGCTCAATTATCGTTACCTCGCACAGCAAAGACCTTGCGTTGCCGGGTGAGCGGATCGGGTATCTGGCAGCCAATCCCCGCATGGCAACCGCCGCGCAGTTTATGGAGGGGGCAGTATTCAGTAACCGGGTACTCGGGTTTGTCAATGCCCCGGCGCTGATGCAGCGACTGGTGGCAAAGTTGCAGGACGAATCGGTCAACATCGCCGAGTATCAGGCCAAGCGGGATCTGCTGGTGCGTGAATTGACCGGTATGGGTTTTGAGATGGTCAGACCGGACGGTGCTTTCTATCTCTTCCCGAAATCTCCGCTGGCCGATGATGTGGAGTTTGTCAAGCTGGCCCAGAAATATCACATCCTTCTGGTACCGGGGGCGGGTTTCGGTGCCCCCGGCTTCTTCCGGATAGCCTACTGCTTTGATATCGGGATGATCGAGCGGAGCTTGCCATCCTGGCGGGCGCTGGCTCAAGAGGTGGGGTTGAGAGGAAGAGATGAGAGATGAGAGATGAGAGATGAGTGATTCTCCCCTTTCAACACTCATCTCTCATCATTTTTTTGATTCTCCCGTTCTTCCGCTTTTTGTTCCAGAAATTCGATAAAATCGATTGAACGATTGACGAAGCGGAGGTTGAACCGGCTCTCGTAGAGCAATACTACTGACGCTGCAAAGAGAAATATTCCGCCGCTGAGAGCGATCAACGTCGGTATCCAGGCCTGATTATTACTGCCGTAGGCAACATTGACCGCAATTGCCAGACTGGATGCAACAAAGAGCAGCGTTGCCGTGTAGAGTGCCGCCATCGCACTCTGAATCAGCCGCGCCCGGCGTCTCTGTAGTCCAATCTGACCGCGCAGGTGTTTCATCCGTTCTTCCGGATACGAAATCTTCTCCGCTATGATAGCTTCCACTTCTCCCTTCATCACATTTACCCGATCAAAAATGCGACCGAGGCGCGCCGAAGTTGAAAATATCAGCGTTCCGCACGCCGATATCAGCACTGCGGGGGTTATCATCGAAGTGAGAATACGGGAACTGGTAAGCGCTTCCAGGAGCTCTTTTTCTTGTCCAAGCATGGATTCTGTCCTTAACGCGATAGGTTACGCAATAAGCCTTAACTCTTCAATTAATCCGGATAAAACATCATACCCCTTTTGCCAAAAACCGCTGTCGGTTATATCAATACCGGCCAACGCGGCGGTATCGGTTGGTGACAACGCTCCACCCGATTCCAGCAGGGCATGGTAGCCCGGCTTGAACGCCTCGCCATCTTCGCGATACTTCCGGAAGAGCGCCAGCACCAGCAGTTCGGCAAATGTGTAGGAATAGCAATAGAAGCGGCTATGGATAAAGTGGCTGATGTAACTCCATCCCCATCGATAGGCGGGAATCATCTCGACCGAATCGCCGTACAGTTTGCCGTTCTCCTCCAGCCAGATTTCTGCGATACGGTCGTTCGAGAGCAGGCCGTTGGTACGTTCATTATGCAGGCGGAGTTCAAAGCGGGTTAACACGGTCTGGCGGAAGGTGGTAGCGATGATGTCTTCAATCTTGGCGCAGAGCAGCGAACGGCGCACAACCGGGTCCTGTTCGTTATCGAGCAGTCTGCGGGTCAGCAGCATTTCGCCGAAGACCGATGCGGTTTCGGCCAGCGGTAGCGGGGCATGATAATTGAGCATGCTCTGCTTTTGTGATAGTACAAAGTGGAGCCCGTGCCCCGCTTCATGGGCGATGGTGGCCAGATCACGCAGGGTGCCGGTGAAGTTCAGCAACAGAAACGGCGGAAGCTCAGGCGATATTCCCATGGCAAATGCCCCCCCCGATTTACCGGTACGCGGGAGGACGTCAACTCGCCGTTCGCTGAAGAATGCTTCGGCAATGGCGCCGAATTCAGGGTCGTAGCCACGGTATGAATCAACTACCAATGCTCTGGCTTCTTCAAAGGAATACGCCCGTTCCGTCTCGGCTACCGGGGCATAAATGTCGCAGTTGCGCAGTTTTTCCATTTTAAGCATTCCCGCCTTGATCCGGAAATACTCCTGGGCAAGTCCGTAATTGGCTTCGGTAACGCTCATCAGGTGCTCGACCGCTTCATCCGGAATTTCATTGCCGATATTGGTCGGCTGGATCGGTGTCTGATAGTTACGCAGCTCCATCTCCTGGCCATGGTCGAGAGCCATGTTGTTGAAGACGGCGTTATACACGATTCCATGCTCTCCATGACATTCCAGGAACAGCGTCATGGCCCGGAAACGGACATCGGCGGATGTGTGATGTAGAAGCGAAAGCAGTTCCTCACCGGTGAATTTCCGGAGCTCGCCATCCAGTTCCATCTCATAACTAAATGATGCGGAAAGTTCGTCGAACAGCTTTGTAAAAGCCCTGACACCGGTCAGGTCCTTGCGGGTCAGGAGCCGCTCTTCGTTCTCTTTGAGCGTGTGAGGACGGAATTTACGTATTCCTTCCAGAAAATGCAGGTATTTGGACGCATCGGGAAGCGAACTGAATGATTCGAACTGCTCATCGCTCAACGCCATCAGTTCCAGGTCAAAAAACAGCAACTGCTGGGAGAGTCGGCTCCCCAGTTCGGAACAACGCTGGGAGAGGGCGCGAAATGTTTCATTGCCAGAGTCGGAGGCGAACAGCAGGTGAGCATAGCAAAACGGTTTTGACATACGGTTCTGCAAAGCCTCGTATTCGTGAATTGACGCCAGAAGGGCCGAATTCTCCAGCGAGGCTACTTTTTCAAAGAACTTTTCCCGAAAAGCGGCGGCGAGCTGTTCGAATGAACCAAGATCAGTTTCAAGTTCCGATGAATCGGGGGCAGGGTAAAGCAGGGCTGTGTTCCAGGTTAGATCGGTTTGCGGCATTATAGGTCTCCCGATAGTGGTATGAATGTGAGCGTCTGAAGTTTACACCGGATGCAGGGAGAACGTCAAGGCGGGGCTGGTACATGCATGGGTAACGCGAATGATAAACAGTATATCAGAAAAACATTGACACAATAGATATAATTTGCTAAATAGACGATTCAATTTGTGGGGCTGTAGCTCAGCTGGGAGAGCGCTTGACTGGCAGTCAAGAGGTCGACAGTTCGATCCTGTTCAGCTCCACCAAAAAGCGATCTAAGTCATTGATATTGTTAATGATTTAGTTAAAATAAATGACCTTCTCTTAATTACCGGTACATAATACCGGTACATAAGAGGAGGTTTTTTATTATCTAATTTCTCACCGTTTCTAAATTAAATCACTTATATATCAGCGACATGCTTTCAAAATGAAGTATTAGCCCGCGTTTATTGCTTGTTTTTATGGATGAGTTTTTTTAGTTCAATCAATTACGGCTCCATCAAAAGTCGACGTAATACATTTATCTAAACTAAA
>CAIYZD010000318.1 GCA_903930585.1 uncultured Geobacteraceae bacterium
AGGAGGGCTCCAATGACAATCAATAGCCTCGAATACCGACATGGTGCCATATTTAGCGGAACATTCAGGTTACGCCATCCGTTTAGCAAGATTGCTAAAAATGGGTCTCCATTTCTTTCGGTTACCCTAGAAGATGCAACCGGTGAGATCAAAGCCTATTCCTGGTCTGAAAAGATTTCGTCAACAATCTACAAGGACTTTGATTGTGTCAACCTGACCGGCAAAATCAGAGGATTAAACAGCACCTGGATTGCCGATGTGCTTGAAGCAGAACGACTTGAATCACAGCCTGAGCATCCGTTAAAACTGATTCCGCGAAGCGTCTGTCCACTCCCTGCATTGCTCCAGCAGCTGAATGATCTCGTGAGATCAATTTCAAACGAAGCAATCAGGGGATTCGTGGAGTCGGTATTGGCTGATGATGAAATTGCCTTCCCCTTCATATCAGCTCCGGCTAGCCGACAGCATCATCATAGTATTGCGGGCGGTTTATTGCAGCATAGTCTGGAATGTGTGGCAATGGTTTCTCGCTTTATTGAGTTTTCACATACGGAGCTTGAATTAGGGATTGTTGGGGCCCTATTCCATGATGTCGGCAAAACAAGAACGCTGAAATCAGTAGGAAAGCTCACATCTACAGGTTTTATATGTGACCATGATTCGTTGACACTTGAGGTTTTGGCAACGCACCTACATCGCCTGGATGTGATTTGTCCAGATGCGGCTATAGCTCTTCGTTATCTTTGGACATGGCGCAACGGGAAAAATTACCGGCCAATCCCGCTAATTACCATTGCAGATGCAATAGCAGCTGCTGACAGAATAAGCAGCGGTCTGAATGTGCAAGAGGCTGCATTTCGAGACCAGCCCGAATGGCATAATTTTGCACGATTCGGAGAAAACAACTCTTTCTGGCGACCACTTATGGAGATGCGGGCGGAACATGTGTGCGACAGGAAAGGACTTAATTAATGAATGTTCACACAACGTAGCAGGCCTGGAATGACAACGAAACACTCATTCCAGGCCTGCCATAATTGCAATCATGTACATGGCAAACCGGAATCCATAATTGCCGTTGAGTTTACCATTTATATCAGCATGCACATTTTTAACCTGAACGAGATTATATCCAGCTTGTGCATATTCATGGACATAAAGGTTACGGACGGTAATTGATGACTCCGGAAGACCGAAGCGGACCGCCAGTTTTTTTTGTACGGCTACCTGTTCAAACTTGGCCGTTCTTGGTTGTGCACGAACAACATGAATCTGATGCAAGGGGACATTCAAGAGAGTCAGGAAGCGAACCCATTTGTTTACTTTGCCATAAGTTTGGCAAGGAACGCCAGAATCACCAACAGAAAAACGTGCAACAAAACCCCTGACACCTTTAATGATATCCTGCTTTACTCTGCCACGACTTGTTTCAAAGCTGTTCAGGACGATGTCCGCGATATTTCTACTTTCAATCTCGCGCAGCACATAAGGAAATTGAAAACCGGAGTTTCTTCTACGGGTTCTCCCATTTAAATGACGCGGCTTACCCAGACTAGTCTTCATTGCTATTAATTGTTCAACGTTATCGCACCATCTTTTTACTTCAGCTTCAGCACAACCACTTCGTTCTGCCAACTTATCAAAAGGAAGTCGGCCCTTCTGTCGTTCTCTTATGATTGCTACCACTCGCCGCCAAAGAGGAATTATTATATCTGGGTGATCAGGTCCTATTTCTGAAATAGGCCTGAGATCGACTTTCTGAATAATACTTTGAGACTTGAGTCTCTCCGGAATCGGCAATCTATCCAGAGCTATCGACATTCGCCATGGCGCATCATCTTTATTATCATTATCGTAGTAGAGAATATGCTGTGGCAGAGCAGTAATCGCCGCGATAGTCGGAACATCAAGCTTTGGCTGATTGTCGAGTCCCGCCAATTCAAGACCGAGTAGCCAGTCGCAAAGATGAATATAATGCAACAACGTTGTTTCCGGTCCGGCGTGACCGCAAAGCTGGGCTGTGGCAAAGAGAGCCTGACGTCCTAGGGACTGATTCCCGATAATTGCTTTCC
>CAIYZD010000319.1 GCA_903930585.1 uncultured Geobacteraceae bacterium
ACGTCGGATATATTTGAATGTTCCATTACGACATAAGCAGCAAGGCTGGTTCGACCTTTTTCATCTTTCCACGCGGCGACGTAACACGTTTTAACATCAGTGCATCGGGAAAGTACAGCGGCAACTTCGGCGGGCTCAACTCTGACGCCTCGAATCTTGATCTGATCATCAAGACGCCCCAGGAAATCGATTGCTCCATCTGGACGATAGCGGCCGCGGTCGCCGGTAAAATAGAGAAGGTCTGCATCGTCGTTACCGAAGGGATTTTTGGAAAACCGTCTGTTATTCTCCTCCGGATTGTTTATGTAACCGTGAGAGCGATAGGGCGTACGGATAGCTATTTCTCCAGGCTCGCCTATTCCACACATCTGGAGATTCGTTCCCAAAATCAACGCCTGGGTTTGCGGCAGAGGTCTGCCCAAAGGCTGTATCCCTTGCACTATATTTGGCAGCACCTTAAAATAACACTTGGCCAGTGTTGTTTCGGTAGGACCATATAGATTAATTATTTCTCCGCCATCAGGGAATACACTCCTCCATTTATGTACCAGGACATCGGTCAATGGTTCCCCGGCGAAAAAAACATATCGCATTGTTTGTAACGAAGCTCTTGATGAAGCACCGGCCAACCATGATTGGGCCAGCGCCGGTACAGTATGCAACAGGGTAATTTGGTTGTCATCCAGCCAGGACAAGACACCGTTTGCTTCCATAACGATGTTATCGTATGGCAGACAGAGGGTTGCTCCGCTCGTCAGGGGCAAAAATATGTCTCTCAGTACTACGTCAAAGGACAAACCGGTGAGCTGTGCGCTTCGATCATGGGGGCCAACGGCAAAAGTTTCTCGCTGCCAGTTAAGGAAATGACTTAAGCCATTATGAGATCCCAAAACACCCTTTGGCACTCCCGTAGTACCGGACGTGAAAAAAATGTACGCGGCATCATCGGGAAATGGAATTGACAACTTGAGCTCGTTTTGATCCTGTGCCCACTTTTTATCCAAAAGGAAACCAGTATCGGCATCGACAAAAAGAACGTTCAAATTAAGATCATTTTCCAACCACTTATAAGTGCTGTCATTACTGACATAAAGTATTGTCCTGGCTCCCGCTTCTTTCAGCATCAACAGTTTTCTTTCCCTTGGAAGGTTGATGTCTAGCGGCAAGAGAATTGCGCCACTTTCAAGTATGCTCAGCATAGCAGCGATCAGACCGAAGCTCTTCAGTCCAGTAACAGCAACGACTTCTTTTCGCCGATTGCAAATTTCCCGTAAAGTGTGAGACAGGTTGTTAGACTGCGCAGCCAATTCGGCATATGACCATTCCCGGCCATTTTGGGTGATCGCAGGATGTTTTGGCAGCTTTTTTGCCCATAAAGAGAACAATTCGGTAACCGGTATCTGTTTCTGTATGGCTAGAATGGCTTCAGGATCCGGTAACAATGAGATTGTACCAGGAGTAATAAGCGTATAAGAATTGATCTGCTTATCTGGTGATGCAACAATCTGCTGAATCAGATGGTAAAACTGTTCCAGAAAGATTGACATCCATTCTTCTGAAAACAGATCCAGTTGATACACAAGCCTGAGGCGGAAGCTCTGTCCTTCCTGAATGATATACAAGGTTATCGGCCATCGCGCTATAGATTCAGAAACATCTAGAGACTTAAGAGCTATCATTTCCGACGCAAATGACGGTGAAGGGGTATCAACCAAATTCACCCAGACATTAAAATATGGACTTTGCCTCAAATCGCGTTCCGGCTTTAATTCTTCAACCAGTTTCTCAAAAGGCAGATCCTGATGTGCATAGGCTCCTAACGTCACCTCCCGTACCCGCTCCAATAGTTCCCGAAACGTTGGATTACCACCGAGATCGGTACGCATAACCAGGGTGTTGACAAAAAAACCGATCAACCCTTCAAGCTCAACCCGGTTTCTATTGGCTATCGGTGAGCCTACTGCAATGTCATCCTGCCCGCTGAAACGGTGCAAAAGGAGTTGAAATACAGCCAGAATGCTCATGAAAGGGGTCACTCCTACGCGATGGTTGAGCGTCCGCAACGCTTCAGCCAGAGGCTGTGGAAGTATAAAATCCATCTCTGCCCCTCGGAAAGTCCGAACCGAAGGGAGGGACTTCTCTACCGGAAGCACCAGCAGGGAAGCCCCTTCAAGCTGTCTCCTCCAATATTCCAGTTGCTTCTCCAGAACC
>CAIYZD010000320.1 GCA_903930585.1 uncultured Geobacteraceae bacterium
ACCAGGATGCACGTTTGCCAACGACAGGTTCTGTCGTCGAGTCGCCACTATAGAAGCTGTCCGGTTCCGGATTGAGGAAATAGCGCTGGCGAGCTTGAGTTGTCCAGATGGCAATGTTTTGAGCCGTGCCGTCATTTAGCCATCCCGCTTCCCCTTCATGGTTACCGTTTACCAGAAACAGTGGTACTGAGTGAGAGATGGCTCCGAAATTGGCTCGTTCGTAACGATAGCGATAATCTACGGTAGGCTGATCATGTGCCATTTGCACAGTAGCTGTCAGCGGGGCCGAATATTTTTCACACATGAACGTGTCGCCCATATCAATGTGAAAGTCCGGGGTGTCAACGCCAATGTTCGAAAGTGTCTTTAAATAAACATTCAGATCGGAATTTCCATCCAGATGTGAATCAGCCTGGATGGTAAAGGTGAAAGTGCCTCCTTCCGGACGAGCAGTTCGAAAGGAGTACCCGATGGTAGGGCCGGAACCGGATCCATCTGAGGTTTGGAAGTAAAGGCGATAATAATACCGGGTGTCTGGTAACAGTCCATTTAATGCCAATATAAGCGGAGTTCCGGCGGCAAGAATGCCACTGGAACTCTGTTGGTCATAACTGCCTGATGATACTCCATACTGGAGCACAACGGTACCACTCTGACTTGAAGAAAATATACTTGCCTTAATAGACGAAGCAGTTGGTGAGCCGAGCAGAATGGTACCGTTGAAAGCCCCCACTCCGTTCCCGTTAGAAGTTGCCAGCATGATAACAGTTCCGACATTAGTGGTCAGTCCGGCAAGAATTGTAATATTTGAAACGCTACCCAGGTAGGTTACATTTCCTGAAATATCCAGCCCCTGAACAGTTAAGGTTCGTCCCGACCCTGCGATAATGCCATCAATGTAACCGGCTCCGGCTGAAGCAGAGAAATCCCGTTGTAAAGCTGGAGAAATATCAGGGGCTGAGACAATTACCCGTACCGTAGAGACACCTGATGGCGCAGACAGCACTCTTTTTGCTACGGAAGCAGTCCCCCAGTCAAGATGTACGCCTATGGATCCGAAAGATCCGGAGTCACGGCTGCCTGATGAAGCACATCCGCTCACAAGAATTGTGGCCGCCACGGCTCCTGTTGCACTCTTAAGAAGAAACTCACGCCTTGTGATGCTTTTAGAAAGTGGAATATCCGGGAATACCGTATCATTATTCTGAGCCATGTGTTGATGCCCCCGCATTTTATACAATGTGACTAACCAGAATATCTGCTTACTGGAACAGAGTGTCTGTATTGCCCATATACCCCTGGGCTGTTGCATCCGAAATAACTGCTGAATACAGATAAGGTGTCGCAGTGTACGTGAAGTCAAAGGAAGTGCCATCCGCATATGTGCCGGCCATGATTGACGCCCGCAGTGCCATAAGTTTGGTCTTCTGAGCCGTCGTCAGAGTTTTATACATATTGGCCATTACCGTTGCATAATTGTAGTTATTCTCGCCGTCAAGCTCTCCATATGTTCCCGACAACGCAAGCACATCCGCCAGTATTCTTCCGCTCGTATCCGGAGTTGTCAGCAGCGTACGCAGTTTTGTGGCTATTGCAGCCCTGATGGCAACAATATTGTTATTTACGCCACCGGAAAGGGTAGCTGTATTGGCATACAGGTTATTACGCTGTGTATCGACAAGGTTTGACATTAGGGTGGCCTGAGTGGAATCGACGTATCCGTAGGTACTATCGCTCAGTGCCCTGCCCGCAGTGGCGGTAAGCTGTTCGTCGATGCTGTATCCTTCGTGACCGATGGCCGGTGCATCCTTCATAAAGAATGAGCCGAAATAAGTTCCGTGACGTTCCGGACAGAAGTAGACATCCGCTTCAACCGAACCGGAATACCAGCTGTAGAGATCACTGGCGTAGGAATAGATGGCTACCATATCTACTGCAGGTCCGAGTGCAGCTTTCTTGGCGTCAACCGCTGATTTGATCGGGTTAACACTGGTGTCTGGCCATGATGTCCACCCCTTGCCTTTCATTTTGGCCAGATATGCCTTTTGATCGGTCGTAAGAGAATTGAGCACCGATGCATACAGCACCGCACGATCATAGCTTACCTGTCCGTCAGTGAGATAGAGCGCCTTTGATGCAGCCTTGACGGCACTCAGGCTCAATCCGGTCGCACCGCTTGGAATATCTCCGGTCATAAGGCGGCGGAAAGCCTGCATCAGCGGAAACCTTTTGGCGCCATAGAGTGAAAAAGTGGTGTTCTGACTGGTAGCCAAGGCGGTCAACTGTGCCATCTGGGCGTCGTTCAGAATATAGAGAACGTTTTCGGCGATTCGAGTCAGGAAGCTGGTGTTGTGTCCCATATTATCCGGATCATTGTCGCGCAGGTACTGGAATCCGGTATAATCAGCAATCTTGCCTGGAGGAAAGAACGACTGTGCTCCCAGGTTCCCCGTTACCATGGCAAACGCAGAGAATGCCAGAGTTGTAATTTGGGCCTGGTCCGAGAGAGTCTGATCCATGTTCATTGAAACTCCGACGGTGTTCATGGTGATTGCTCCAACAGTGGTAGTTTGGCCGACCAGTACTGCAATGTTGTTTGCGGCTCCTTTGTGGGTAATTTTTCCAGCAGCGTCGAGCGCTTCTGCCGTCAAGGTTCTGCTGGTTCCGATTGGCACTTTGTCAATAGAGCCGCTACCACTGGCTGACGAAAAAGTCCGCTGAATCGGTGACGTGATATCGGAGGCTGATACGGTGAAACGCATCTTTACAACTCCGGACGGCGCCAGCGCCACGCTTTTTCCAGTTATCTTTGACGCTCCCGGCCAGATCAGCTGGGCTGAGATGCCACCGGTACCCTGGTCTGCAGAGGATGAGCTGGTTGCCTGCAAGCTGTTTGGAGCACCCCCTGAACTGCAACCGGCGAGGAAAACGAGCAGGCAATAGCTGAAAAAAAATCTAATAGAGGTATTGATATACGTTTTCATGACATCCCCCTTACCACGTAATTGATATTGAACCGATGTTGGTGGCTGTGAAATTTTTGCCGCTCACATTAGCATTGGTAACGATGACTGAAAGAGTTGGCGCCGTAAACGTATAACCGATAAGAGTCGGAGTTACGGTATAGGTTCCGCTCTGTATTCCGGTAAAGGTGTAAGCGCCGGTTGAATCGGTTGTTGTTGTGATCCCACCCGTCAGAGCCACCGCAACTCCGGCAAGCCCACTGCCGTTTAAGGTAATAGTACCCGAAATCGAACGAGTAACTGGATTCATCGTGATTGTGCCGGCATTGGTCGTCTGTCCTGCCGTCACGGTAATATTTGAAAGTGACCCTTCGTATGTCACTATGCCGGCCGAATCTAATCCCTGGGCAGTTACTGTCCGACCGGTTCCAGCCAACACTCCGGAGATTATTCCCGCTCCGGCTGCAGCACTAAAATCGCTTTGAATCGTTGAAAAGTCACTCCCTGAAACAATGGCTCGTACAGTGGCGACCCCGGTCGGAGCCAAAGCTACATTCTTTGCTGTGGTTTTCGATTCCGGGTTCCAATCAAGGCTTACAGCGATATTCCCTGTTTCCTTGCTTAATGATGTCCCATTTATGCCGACTGCCGTGTCAGAGCCGCAGCCACCAATTACGGAGAGAAAACATACAACCAACAGAGTACACATAACCGTCAAAATACTTTTTTTCATAACAGTTCTCCTTTTTTCACCAATTCATTGAGATTGAGCCAGTAATGCTGGCTGTTACGTTTTTCCTTCATCTTCAACATAATCTGAGCAGAGGTAAAGTTGTGTTAAATTGATCGTGGGTTTTGTAAAGTTTTGTAAAGATGGGGATAATTATATTTTACGAAATATTTTTGCGGGAGTGGTTACAAGTATTAGTTGCAAATGTAAAATTAATGTGCAAAAATCGCATTAATTTTACATAAGAGGAGAGTCCCTGAGGGGAAGCAAGCGTCAAAGGTTCTCTGTACTATACTACAGTTGCATACGAAGAACCCAAATTACCCAGGATAGGTTGGATTGATATATGAGCAGTTCAGACTCTGACTTCAACGGACAGCACAAAACTCTGATTAAGGTATTATGGCGCCTACTGGCTCCCGCAGCGCGTCTTTGTCTGGCAAAAGGAGTAACATTTGCAATTGTTGAGGATGTTCTCAAGCGTGTTTTTGTTCAAGAGGCCAAAGCATTGCAGCCAGATGCTCCTGAGCACGGAATGGTAAGCCGTATAAGTACAGCTACAGGCATTAACCGGCGCGAGGTGACACGTTTGACCAAGCTTGGAACGCCTGTAAGACAAACAAAAGCTCCTCTTTTATCCGAGATTATTGCCCGATGGACGACTGATAAAGCTTTGCAAAATGCTGATGGATCGCCATCTGCCCTCAAGCGTCAAGGAGTTGCGCCAAGTTTCGAAGCACTTGCACAAGAGATAACTCGTAATGTGCATCAACGGACCCTGCTGGATGAACTAATCAGATTAGAAATAGTGACCTTTGACGAGAATCTTGATCTTGTCTCACTTGTTCATAAAGATTTTGTTCCAAAGCAGGATTCCCAACAAATGCTTGATTTTCTTGGTAACAACGTCGGAGATCATCTTGAGGCTGCTGTAGATAATGTGTTGCATGGAGGCGATAAACATCTTGAACAGGCAATTTTTGCCGATGAATTGTCAGATGTATCAATAGAGGCATTGCGTCCAATCTTTATGGGCAGCTGGAATGCGCTTCGCGATTCAATGGTACCGGCCATTCGTTCTTTAATTGAAACAGACCAAAGTGCCGAATGCGAAAAAAAATATCGTACAAGGATAGGGCTTTATACATTTTACGAGGCTATTCCAAACAGCGTTACAACTTCCAAGAAATCCCCTACTCGACAGTATTTTAAGGCGTCAAAAAAAGGTACACGTAAATGAAAACTATATTGTCATTACATCAGTCCATGTGGCGGTTACTTACGCTGATTATTTGCGTGGCAATCATGTCGGGATGCAGTTCTGACTCTTCAACCGGCGGGCTTGGTACAGGAGGGACGGGGACCTTAAGTGGTATAGCAAAAGTTGATATAACCGATGCATCTGGAACCGGTTATGCGAATGTTTATGTAACAATTACCGGCGTGGCATTTCATTCGGACAAAAAAGCACAATTTTCGAACTACAGCAGTGGCAAAGTGAGCGGATGGCAGATTTTTAGGCTGGCGGTACCCAAAACCGTAGATCTGACACAATTATCGGGTGGTACAACGTATTCTGATCTGAATGGCGCTTCTCTGTTTGACGGCCTGCCCATACCAGTCGGGAATTATAATCAGATGAGATTGTTTCTTGCTTCGACCGAGGATGCGTATGTCGGTTCACTAGCCGGGCTCACATACAATAATGAAGTCCTGCTTAACGGCGACAACACAGAATACCCACTACGCGTACCTGCCGCAGGTGAAGGCATTAAGGTACTGCCAGAATCACCTGTAGTCATTGCCAGTGGCAATATTTCCAGCCTCACGCTTGACTTCAAGCTCGGGGATGATGTTGTTGCAGTGTCGCCTAATGGCTCGACCGAGTTTGTATTAAAACCGCGGCTTGGCTATTTTGATATGGGGAACGTCGGCGAAATAAAGGGGAAAATAAGTTTTGGAAACTTAACATCGTCCGGTATCGAGGTTAAAGCAGAACAGATTGACGGTTCTCTCGGATATAGAGTAGTGCGCCGTACCACGTCAATCAACAAGACGTCCGGAAAATTCACCCTGTTCCCTTTGCCTATTTTTGGCAATGCAACAACAGCAGTTTATGACATCCTACTAAGGGGGAACAATGTTCAGACCTCGATAATAAAGGGTGTAAAAATACATCGGCGTAGTTCACCAACAACTGCAACCTATTTAAAAACTATAACTATTCAACCTGGTAGTGAATTTACGGCGCAAGTGGGCTCCGTCATTCATCCTACCGGTATGTGGATGAATTTTTATCAAACAATTGCTGGCGATTCAGTCCCATTTGAAGTCAGATATCGTCATCTTGACCCCTACACCGGCTTGTTTAAATCCGCTCTCGAACTTTCCACCGAGCCAATTCAAGTAGCTACTTATTCACCAGGAATATCACCTGTATTCGTTGCCGACAACACAAGCCAAGGTAAATTTTCTATGGTTGCAAACGCCGTCGATCTCTACACCGGGGGTACTCCCATTTCGGGTATAAGAGGAACTGCCGGCCAAACCGTTTTACTGACTATGGCAACAAATAATTATCCACAGATGATTCCGGGTGCTTCGCCCGGAACCGTCAATTGCGTATTCGATATGACGTTACTGGGAACCGGAACAGGTCCTGGAATGGGCGCAGGGAACCGGACTGTTGGAAATCCCTCTAAAGGTCAGGTATTCATTACGTATGGAGGCATGATCATTGACAGCATTGGTAGTGTGAACAGTAATACCACGATTGCTGACGCGATGCGCGCCGGAGGCGGAACAAACAATCCTGTCACTCTGACTACGAATCTCCCGAGTAATGTTGCCGGAGCGGTCTATGGCATTTATGCACTTGGGTGGGGCAGAGGCGTTTTTGTCGGCAGCAACACACTGAGCGTCGACCTTAGATCAGAAATGAGCAGCCTGGCTACGTTATTGATGCGGTAACGTGTGAGCCAATCACATATATTTAATAAATATTGTTGGTGCCGCAGGTAATTTTACATTGGATTTTTCAGACCTGAAAAATCTGAGTCAGAGGTTTGAATGAAAAAAGTCATTACAATTGCTGGATGTATTGTCGCTCTCGCAGCAGGTTTTGCTTATGGTGATGTTATCGGCTACCCATGGTCCACATGGGGGGGGATTTCCTATGCTCCTAACGGCAATGTGGACAAGGGTGTGATATTGAACAGCTATGTAGAGCAGGGAATCGATTGGATGGAATTTAATCAATCCGCCTGGATACTTAATACCTTTGCCGGAGTTGATATCTCGGTGTCCGACCATTCTGAGGAGTATTGGAACAATAAGACGAGACCGACTGTTGGCCTGAAGGTCAAACACTCATTTGATTCCGGCGCTGATATCAATCTCGGTATGCGGGGTGAGTATAGCGATTATTTTCGTAATTCGGCTGGCAATGATTGGCGTGGTATTGCATTTATTCAGTGGTCAGCTGGTGGAAATTTGAAGAAATAGTGATTTTACAATCTGCTCGAGCGCTTAAAAGGAAATACAAAACCATATGATTTTTGAAGATCAAACTCACCGTCGTTATAAATGGGCAACTAGAATAGGGGCCTTGATTGGTATAACCGCTTTTATCCTTATTACGTGCATCGCTTATGGCGTTTCTAAAAGTCCTCGGTTGCCGGCAATAAATCCGGTGCTTGCCGATGATGTGACGGCATTTACTGAATTGATCGATGCCGATCCGCCAATAGTCATTGCCTCTACTGACACCGTACTCGATTCGTCAAAAACAGCCACACCTCAAACTTTTAATTCGGCCCTGTTGTCCAAGCCGTGGGTTACCAGTGCGTTCGTCGTGCAGGAAGATCCCCGCTCAATTGCTGATCTTGAAATGCACATCGGTCAGCTCGACATCGTTTTTCCCGATTGGTATTCCTTCCGTAGCAGCGACGGCCAGTTGCAGCGCAAGGTTGACAAGCGAGTTCAGAGGGCACTTGCGAGCGGTCACGCTGCTATCATTCCGAGGTTGTCCAATACCGACGAAAATGGGACATGGTGTGGGGACGCGGCTACCGAGATGCTGAAAGATTGGGACGCACGACCCAGACTTATCGCGGCGGTGGTGACCGACCTGCTGGAAAGCCACGCGAACGGCATCAATATTGACATCGAGGCTCTAGAACCAGGTGACAGGGATAACCTCCTGAACTGGCTGAGCGATTTCGCCACCGCACTCCACAAGAACAACCTGTTTCTTACGGTGGATGTCCCACTAAACGACGAAGCTTTTGACTACGAGGCAATTGGCAAGATCGCCGATGCCGTGGTCGTCATGGCATATGATGAACACTTCCCCTCAGGTACAAAAGGTCCTATTGCCAGTAAAGACTGGTTCAACGATGGGATTGGAGATATGATTCATCGAATTCCACCCCGGAAGCTGCTGGTCTCTTTAGGTGGGTACGGTTATGACTGGAATGTATCAAAAAAAAGAAGTGCTGTGGCGCTGGGTTTCGATGATGTCATGGCAATTGCCTCCCGCAACCAGGCGGATGCTGAAACAGATACGAAAACTCTCAACAGCACCTTTACCTATAGCGACGATAATGGTGATCGCCACGAGGTCTGGTTTCTCGATTCAATATCCGCTTGGAACCAGATGCTGGAAGTCCGCAGGTTGGGAGCCCGTGGCACATCGCTGTGGCGCCTGGGTTTGGAGGAACCGAGCCTCTGGGATTTCATATCTCTTAAAACGCCCGAAAGTTTCGACCCGCACCAGCTGTCAAAGGTTGTTCAACGCAACGTTATAGGCGTTGAAGGTAAAGGCGAGATACTGAATATCGGCGATGCCCTTAAAGAAGGCCGACGAGATATATACCTGGATGGCGCCACAATAGCCTACGCCGACTACAAAAAAGTGCCGCATGGCTACTCAATAAAACACTTCGGGCACGACTCTGATAAGCGAGTGGCATTAACTTTTGACGATGGGCCCGACCCGGTATGGACACCTCAGATTCTTCAGATACTAAAGAAACATGATGTGCCTGCGACTTTCTTCGTGGTCGGAGATCAGGCCGAACGTTTTCCGCAGATTGTCAAGCGTGCTTATGCTGAAGGGCATTTGCTGGGCAATCACACGTTCTCTCATCCAAATTTCGAGATAATCTCCGATACGAGACAGCGGCTCGAATTGAACATCACTCAACGGACTATTGAATCGATAACCGGCCACACCACTTCGCTTTTTCGCTCTCCCTTCGATGCAGATTCTCACCCTGACCGGTCTACGGCTCTTCACAGTCTGTACAATGTCAGTAGCCTGGGGTACATAATTGTCGGTGCTGACATTGATTCCGAGGATTATGCCAGGCCTGGAGTCGACCACATTGTTGATAATGTAATCTCGCGTCTGTACACGACCGGTTCTAACATTGTTCTTATGCACGACGCGGGAGGTGATCGCCAGCAAACCGTCGATGCCTTGAACCGCATCATCCCACTCTTGAAAGCCCAAGGTTTCGAGCTCGTAAACGTAGATCAACTCCTTGGGGTTTCACACGCTGTAGTCATGTCCGAGATCGGACCGCTTGAGCGCTTCGTCACAGTTAGCGGAGCGATGCTCGCTTGGATGCGGACGGGGGGATGGAAGATTCTTGAGGTCATGTTTCTGGCCGCCACGTCAATTGCTATTGCCCGCATCCTCTTCGTCGGATGCTTTGCCGTACGCTTGCGACATCAATCTTCTGCTTCAGTTCCAGAGTTCTGTCCGCCGGTTGCTGTAGTTGTACCCGCATTCAACGAATCAAAGGTCATACAACGCACGCTCGAAGCTCTGCTGGCATCTGATTACCCACACTTTCGTGTTATAGTTATTAATGATGGCAGTACCGACAATACTGCCCGCATTGTCTCAGACATGTCCCAAAAGCACTCCCGGATCCACCTCTTGTCAACCCCGAACCGTGGCAAACACTCTGCCCTGAATCTGGGTTTTGGGGAGGCTTCGGAAGAATATATTGTCACCATCGATGCGGACACGATTGTTCTTCCACAAACTATCAGCCGTCTCATCGATCCATTTGTAGATCCTGGTGTCGATGCTGTGTGCGGCAATGTACAGGTAGGCAACGTAACAAACGCGCTGACAGCATTCCAGGACGTGGAGTACGTCACGTCACAGAATTATGACCGTCGAGCTTTTGATTCCCTTAACTGTATTTCGGTCGTCCCCGGCGCCACAGGCGCATGGCGTCGCAGTACCGTACAGAGAGTTGGAGGCTATTCAGTTGAAACTTTAACTGAAGACGCCGACCTCACTCTTTCAATACTTGATGCAGGTGGCCTCATTGTTTATGCTCCCGGGGCCAGATCCATAACAGAAGCTCCGGAGGGAGTACGGGCGCTCTTTAAACAACGGTTTCGCTGGAGTTTTGGTACCTTTCAGTGCCTTTGGAAACACCGACATCAGTTCGGTCACGGAACGCGAGGCTTGATTGCATTGCCAAATATGCTTATTTTCCAGGTTATTTTCCCGGTGTTATCTCCTGTCGGTGATCTGGTCTTTCTCTGGTCGTTACTACGCGGGGAGTTTGGGGCGGTGGCTGTAGGCTACTGCACCTTTGTGTTGCTGGATCTTTTTGCCTCGCTGGTTGCCTTTAAATTGGACGGTCGTCCTTTAAGTCGCCTTGGAGTAGTTCTGTTACAGCGCGTCTCTTATCGCCAGTTCATGTATGTAGTCACGATTAAAGCAGTACTTGCCGCGATAAAGGGTGGGAGCCACGGGTGGAATAAGCTGGAACGTCATGCCACAACGTTGGCAGAGACTGACCGAAATCTCTCCGTGCCTCAATTTGAGTTGCTGCCATTGCCGGAAGAGACGAGTTAAGGAACTCCTGGATGACTATCAAGCAGCTATTCTCCTCCATATATGATCGAAAACCGGGCGTTTGTGTCGTAATTTGTACGGCACTGGTTGTCATTATCCTGTCGGTCTATATTCAGACAGCAGATCACCCGTTTCTGAACCTGGACGATGATGTCTATGTGACCCACAACACCCATGTAATCAGCGGTATAACCGGTGAGAATATCATGTGGGCGTTTACTTCAGGGAACGCATCCGGCAACTGGCATCCGGTCACCTGGCTGTCGCACATGGTTGATGCCCAATTTTACGGATTGAACCCTCGCGGCCACCATCTCACTAATGTGGTTCTTCACACACTATCTACCGTTTTACTGCTACTTTTCCTGTTCCGGTTTACCGGTTCACTGTGGCAAAGCTCATTCGTCGCCGCCCTGTTTGCACTTCATCCGCTGCACGTGGAATCGGTAGCCTGGGTAGCGGAGCGGAAGGATGTCCTGAGTACTTTTTTCTGGATGCTCACACTCCTTCTGTATGCCGAATATGTGACGAAACGGAAGCCGGCTCTGTACGTGCTGTCTCTCGTAACCTTCATTCTCGGTCTCATGTCAAAATCGATGCTCGTAACGCTTCCCATTGTCTTGCTTCTGATTGATTTCTGGCCTCACAACCGTTACCACCACACGGAACCGTTGGGACCCCAAATTTCAAGCTTGGTAAGAGAAAAAATCCCGTTCTTTGTCTGCTCGCTCATTACCGGTGTCATTACCATCTACACCCAACAGCATGCCGGAGCAATGCAAGGTCTTGACACGGCTCCTTTGACTCTTCGTATTGAAAATGCCCTGACCGCGTATGTAACATACATCGGCAAGACACTCTGGCCCCATGAACTTGCCATCTACTACCCATATCCTTTGTCAATTCCACTCTGGCAGGTAGCGTGTTCACTGCTCGTTTTGATATTTGTATCCACAGTTACCGTCCGGGAGATGGTTCGGTATCCTTTCTTCATGGTCGGGTGGCTCTGGTTTCTCGTCACTCTTCTGCCCGTTATTGGTCTTATCCAGGTGGGAAATCAATCCATGGCGGATCGTTACACTTACATCCCGGTCATAGGACTTTTCACCATGGCTGCATGGGGAGTTCCGGCTTTGACAACGGGCATGCGATGCAGGGCGGGAATTCTTGCGTTGCTCGGCGGTTCGGCTATAATCGTTTGCACCTCGCTGACGTGGAAGCAGCTCGACTATTGGCAGAACAACATAGCCCTCTGCCGGCATTCTCTTCTCGTAACGACAGGGAACTACCTGGTTCATAACAATCTGGGGATTGCCCTTGCCGAAAAAGGGGACGTGGATGCTGCCATCGGTGAGTTCAGGAAAGCAATTACCATAAACAATAATTACTTTGACGCACATTACGACCTGGGAATGGCCTTAAGCATCAAAGGCGACCTGGAGGGAGCTATACGGGAACTCCAGGTGGCACTGAAAATCAAACCAGACCACACATGGGCTACATATAATCTGGAAAACTTCCTTACCACACAGAATTTGAGAAGCTATACCGGAAAATAGCGACCGTTACCCTGAAAACCTTGTCAGGGTTTTACGGGTGTGGCACTCCCCCTTTTTTGCTTCGCTCCCGATTCAGCTTCCCTGAATCTGGCCATTCCAGCTTCTTTGTCGGTTTGTATCAAACGTTGCACCATTACGTTATTCTACGTTCTTCTTGATCAGATAAAACAGCAGCGCTGCCACAAGAGCCCAGCCGATTGCCATGACACCGGTTAATGGTCCCGTTCCGGCGCCGCCTGCTCCGTTGTTTTTCTCCAACTCTGCCTGGATATGATCCGACTCCATAATGATCAGCTTGATGTCAAGGCTGTGAAACATGGCATGGAAACGGTTACGCAACGCAAATAATCGTTTTTCCAGCGGGTCGGTTTCTACACCCTGGATCTTCAGTAGTTTGATTTTTTTTTCGATAGCCATGAGCATGGTATCCCGCCTCGACATCGCACTTCTGATCAGGCGGGCTTTTTCAAAGGTGTGGCATGATGCCTTTCTCCTGTTATTTGGTCTTTTCCGCACTAAACGTCGGCACCGGTTTGAATCTGAGCAGATAGCCGAACAGACATCCCGGTATCAGCGCCAGGGCGTTGTTGTAGTTGGTTGCAGCGGCATTGTATCTGTTCCTGGCAGTTGCCATCCGCGTTTCGGTATTGGCCAGTTCAAGCATAAGTTTGTGATATGCTTCCGATAGTCTGAGTGTTGGATATCCCTCGGCAACAGCCTGAAACTGGGATAGTGTCGACTTCGACTTGAATCCGGAGTTGGTCTGCTTGTCAATCGGGTAGGGTGCCCCGTTCAAGGCTTGTTCCTTGACATGCTCGAGGGCATTTCTGATGTCGGCGGCATGAATGAACACTCTCCCTTCGTATGTCATGTACTCTTCCACCACTTGTTTTATGCCGGTTATCAGGTACTCCTTACGTGTAACCTCCGCATCCATCTGGGCCACTTCGAGGACAACATCGTACGACTCGGTGATAAACAGGTTGTAGTAATAGACACAGCCGGCCACGAGTAAAATCAACAGTGTGATGACCGCCATTTTGACAGAGCGCTTCTGTCTGCTCCACATATTCTCTCTTACGGCTATTTTCCTGATCCGATACGGTGGTGTAATCGCTACCGGCTTTGTGGTGATTACTCCAAGCTCTTCCGGATAGAGCCGTTCAATAATTTCTTTCAAGGGGTGCTCCTCACCCCTGTTCTTATTCTGGCTGTCTGCCGGGCGCCGTTGCGCAAATAGACCAGTTCGAAATTCCTGCCAAAATTCCGGGCGGCAAGCAGAGCCGTAAGTCCGGCAATGTCAGGGATTTTTCTGCCGGCTATTCGCACCAGAATGTCCCCCTGCTGAACTCCGGCGCTACCAGCCGCACTACCCGGGGTGACGCTCGTGACCAGCACCCCTTCCGGATGAAGCATTTGGGCCTGGCGACAGATAATGTCGTCGACATCAATCAGGTTGACTCCCAGCAGCGGTTCGCTATAGGCCCTCTGTTGACCGACTCCATAGTTCGGGGTGCCTTGCATCCGTCCCTGTCCATAGAAGCCTCTGCCACTGCCCGAACCGGGACCGAAAAAGGCTGCGGGTGTGGCTGCCTGCGCCCGTTTTTCCAGAAAAGCAATCTGATGGCAGTTGGTGCAGAGGCCGCGCAGCGTATGCGGCGGGGTGACGGTCCGTCCATCGGGCAGGAGAAAGCTGTTGCCAACCAGACGCCCCTGACCGTTCAGGGCCACCGGCTGGCCGGTTCCCTGCTGCGTCTGCGCCTCAAAGAGTTGCGGGTGGCAATCAATACAGGCGCCAAGAGGTCCGTGTGGGGCAATAACGGTTTGACCGTTTGGCAGTCGATAGTTGTTGCCAACCTGTCGCCCTTGGCTGGTCCAGGCGACCAGCTGCCCACCTGCCGCACCAGGAGTACTGTTGTTGAAATCTATTACCCCACCAACCAGCTCAGCGGCACGGTTGATCGGAATCGCGAATCCGATCCCGTTAAATACGCCGGTCGGAGAAAAAATGGCGGTATTAATGCCGATGACCTCACCTTTAACATTAAGCATGGGGCCGCCGCTGCTACCGCTGTTGATCGCCGAATCGGTCTGGATGTGGTTTTCGTAGACGGCATCGCCCATCTGCAGCGTCCGGTTACGGCTGCTGATCATGCCGGAAGTGACGGTCTGTTCAAAGCCGAACGGACTGCCGATGGTCAACACCAAATCTCCTGTTCTTGCCGCATCGGAGTTGCCGAGCGTAGCGTACTGGAAAGGGCCTGGGCCTTGAATCAGCAGCAGTGCCATATCGCTGCGCAGATCGCCTTTGACTAATTTCAGCGGGTAGTCGGTAGCGCCACCGGGACCGTACAGAGTGGCTTTTAACGTTTCAGCGCCAGCAATTACGTGGTAGCTGGTCAGCAGATACCCGCGTTGATCGATTATGACTCCAGAGCCGATCCTGTTGTACGTGACGTCAGTAGGAAACGGATTAATAATCCCCTGGTTGGAAACATTCGGCATGGTCCTGACTGCAGCGGCAATACTGACAACAGCGGGTCTGACCGTATCGATAAGGCTATGGTAAGACGTCTGAATAGTGCCAACGGCCCCGGTTGTCTGCGCCAGCGGCACGATAGAGCCTCCGGCGGCCTGCTGTATACCTGGAATGTTCCGCTTACCCGCTTTTGCCCCTCTGGAGAGAAAGCTGTCGATATACCCTTCCTGCTGTGACCCTTCGTACAGAGCCCAGACAACGGTTACCAGCGCCATTGCCCCCAGTCCCCAGACCCACGGTTTATAATTACGGCCGCACTTCTGTCCCGGTTTGTCAGGACCTGTCCCGGTGTCAGTTTGCTTCTCAGATGACATGAGCGGCTCCTATTCATCCTTTTTTTGCGCTGCGGTTCCCGGTTCTTCTGTGGCCCTCTTTTTGACTTTAAAAGAATTGCGCATGCCGGTGTTTTTTATGCCGGCCATCAGTGCGATGGCGCCGCCAAAGAGAAGCAGCATCGGTAGAAGGGCAATCAGCACATCAACCATGTACCACCAGAATTTAATCATCCCCCAAAAACCAAGGCTCAGTGCGATCAGTCCAAATACGATACTTAACATGTTGTCTCCTCAAATTGTCAGCGGCAGGTACAACGGGACTCAATCAGCTGTTTCTCTGTTCAATATCCATTGATTTCTTGAAATACTTGACCGCTTCATCACGCAATCCTTGTGCTTCATAGGCAAAGCCAAGGCTTTGGTATGCATTGACATGGTCAGGTCTGAGGCCGATTGTTTTATGGTATGCCTTGATGGCTCCATCGTGATCGTTCCGGGCGCCTGCAATGAGGCCAAGTTTATAATAGGCATCGGCATATCCCGGATTGAGAGTGGTAGCCCGAATCAGGGCCTCCTCGGCTTCGATGTTGTTTTCTATGGAAAAATAGACTGATCCAAGCAGGTAAAATGCCTCGGGGATCTGCTCGTCTATGATGGTTACTTTTCGTAAGGTTTCGATCGCTTCGCTGGTTTGACCGAGGCGGGTGTAAATTTTGCCAAGCTTGAACAAAACATCAACGTTGGCCGGATTCGCCAGCAGGATCTTTCTGTATGCCTTGATGGCTCCGACATGGTTACCCTTTTTTTCCAAATCGTCGCCAAGTTCATTATGGATTTCGCGGGCATTTTCAGGATCAAGCTGGAACAGGCTGTTATATGAATCAATACATCTGTTTATCAGCCTTTTAATATTTATTATGAC
>CAIYZD010000321.1 GCA_903930585.1 uncultured Geobacteraceae bacterium
AAAGTGCGCTCTAAAATAGCCCTGTATTTGATTTAAACTGGATATGGCTTGTTTGTCCCCTCGTTTTGCTGCTCGTAGCTTTAAAAAGCCTGACTGGAAAAGTTGTTGGATTTCAAATATGCCCTTCGCGGACAGAAACTAATTAATGTCTGGTGCTCTTCCACGCTGAGCGGGGCGGTTATTTTATTAATGACCTGTCCGGCAACGGTGCAGAGTTCCTGCTCCAGTGATTTTCCCTTGCCAGTGAGAAATACCTGGTAGGCACGGCGGTCTGCCGGGTGGTGACGGCGTTCAACGACCTTTTCCTTTTCCAGTCGGTCGATGATTCCCCCCATGGTGGTTCGGTCGATCTGGACACGGGCGGAGAGTTCGGCCTGGGAGAGTCCGTCTTCCTGCCAAAGAAAGGCGAGCAGGCCAAACTGCTGCGGCGTAACGTCGTAGTGGTCGAATTCTTCCTTGAACAGGGCACAGCCACGCTGGTATGCCTTGGCCAGCAGGAAACCGACACTTTTTTCAATATCGATCATGGGTGATAACTCCAGAAATAGTATATAATCATTATACTGATAATCAGTATACTGTCAAATTGAATGTGTGTGAATGTGAAAAGCCGGTCATGGGGAGGAGATTACATAGTGGGAATGGTTTGGAGTCCTCTTGCTGCGTATTACCCTGTTTGGCAATATGACGTATATTTTAAAATATTAACATCAAATGCATACGATTATAAAATCCTCTCACGCCACCTGTACGCATGCACCAACTCCGGTGTTACCTGCAGACTCTCCAACAGTTCCAGTACCACCCGTTCCTTGGGTAGAATTTGGATGATATCACTCATCAGCAAGTCTATTTCCAAGTTGATGAAGCCGCGATGTTCTCCGAGAATAGTGTCGATCCCAAATCCTGACATGGTGTTTATAATGACACTGGCCGTCGCCTGTGATGCATCAAAAACAGAGGTGGTTGAAGATGAAACCGTTGAACGGAAGAGGAGTTCATATGCCACTACCTCTTCTTTCCTGTTCAGGATAGGCTGCCTCCCGACCAGATAGTTTCTGTCCCGTATTTCCGTCTTCTTCGTCTTCTTGTGCCACCGTTCAGAGGATGTCTTCATATACGCAACCATTTCCTAATCATATGATGCAGTTACCCCCACAAAGAATGAAATCCGGGCCGTGTCAGGGTAAGCGTGACCGTGCTGGTGGACGTTCCGCCGACGCTATTTGAGACGGTAAAGCTGATCGTTCGCGGGGCAACGCTTGCCAGGCTGGCGTTGACATAGGTGATGTTGTTCAGCAGGGCCTGAACGGCAGACAGTGTGGCGGAGCTGGAGGTGAAATGGACGGTCAGGGTGTCGCCGTGGTTGCCAGCCGTAATGGTGACAGTGCCGATTTCGTTGCCGCCATAGCTAACGATGTCCCCGCTGACGGTGATATGGTCGCTTCCCGCACTCTGGTTACGGATGTTGAGATGATCACCGCTTATTCCGTTGTTGCTGATCGAGACCGTCAGTGTTCCACCGTTAAGATCATTGAGACCTGTGTCCGCGACGGACGCAGCTTGCGTTTTATCGATAATCTGTGCTCCGGAGCCGATCCGGTATGAAAGTGGTGGGCCGTCGCCCATTGTAATAGTGGGGTTAGCTGTCCATTGGGCATACAGCGTAGTGGCTGCCGTAATATAAAAAGATTCAGATGCGGCATACCTCTCACCGCTGCCATCAGATACCGTGTTCCAGCCACTGAAGGTATATCCGTCTTTTACAAGGTTACTGTTGCCACGTACCGCTACCGTAGTACCCCATGGGTACGGGCTGTTGTTGTCAGTCGGGGCGGTACCACCAGTACTGGAGGTGCCGATGTAGGTCACCGAATAGGTGGTGGGGGGGTGCATAGGTGGCGTAATAGTATAGCCGCTCGGGACTCGTCCCTCATAAACCTGAACTTCCATTGTCCCAGATGCAGTAGACCACCCAGCGGAAGAGCCAGACTGCAGAGTGAATGTCACGGTATACGTCTGACCAATAGAAGTTGGTATAATTTGCATAAGACCATCAAAATCAAAAAGGCCACCGCCAAGCCAAGTCTGATAGGAAGGCACCACAGATGAAAAGTGGTAAGGATTATTATCATTCGGTCTCATAAAAGCCCATGAGTCAGGTTGTTCAGTTACCCCCCAATCCGTCAGGTAAGTAGCACCAGGGGCAGCGCCTCTTGAAAAATCGCCGTTAGTTACGAGCTCGCTCCCTCCACTTTGCAATTTGACACTGACATTATCAAACAGGAAGTAATTTGGATCGTTACGAAATAAGAATGAAAGTGGCGTATGTGTCTCTGTCGCAGTGAAGGTATACGTAAACGTGTAATTTGTACTGGTACCATCGTTTGGTACATCAACACCACCGGTTGTTGTACCTGGAATGATGTCCCCGAGCAGATGGCTCCATTGAGCGTACAGCGTGGTGTCTGCCGTGATACTGAAAGTTTGACCAGGCGCATAGCCCGTGCCGCTGCCGTTGGGGAGTGTATTCCAGCCGCTGAAGGTATATCCGGTTTTTATAAGGTCACTGTTGCCACGGACCGCTACCGTCGTACCCCATGGATACGGGATGTCAGTCGGAGGGGCACCACCAGTATTGGTGTTGCCGTCGTAGGTCACCGAATAGGTGGTGCCCACAGGTGGTATAAAAGTATAGCCGCTTGGGACTCCTCCCTCATACACCAGCACTTCCATTGGCCCACTTCCAGTATTTGTCCACCCATGGTATGGGTCAGTCTGCAGGGTGAATGTCAAGGTATACGTTTGACCAATGGAAGTAGGTATAATTTGCATCAGACCATCAAAAGCACCCGAAGTACCATCCCACCATTTATTAGTCGTCAGGTATCCTTTGTTGGGACCCAGAGCTGGTATCCAGAGGTAAGCCCATGAGGCGGGTTGTGTGGTGTTAGTGTCAGCACTATTTGGAAAACCGCCGCCTGAAAAATCGCCGTTGGTTACGAGCTCGCTACCGCCACTTTGCAATTTGACACTGACATTATCAAAAAAGAAGTTACCAGGGTCGTTACGAAATAAGAATGAAAGTGCCGTATTTGTTTCTGTCGCGGTGAAGGTATACGCAAAAGTGCACTCGCCACTAGAACCATTGTTTGGTACCGAAACAGTGCCTGTTGTTGCACCTGGTTTGATGTCCCCGAGCAGATGGATCCATTGAGGATACAGCGTGATGTCCGCTGTGATACTGAAAGTATCACCAGCCGCATAGCTTGTGCCGCTGCCGTTGGCGACACTGTTCCAGCCATTAAAGATGTAGCCGGTTCTTGCAAGGTTACCATTGTCAGGTACCCTTGCCATTGAGCCCGATGTATACGAACTAGCATCCGGTGGGGCATTGCCAGTAGTGTCGTAGTGGTTGTCGTATGTAACCGTGAAGTTTGTATCAGCCCACGCAGGTAACACGCTGAATAACAGGAAGATCCCAATAAAAGCAGAGAGTATGGCAAGACTTATTTTTGATTGGATCATATGATTCCTCCGATATCAAAATTCATTGGCTTAGCCCAACCGCACCATTTGCACAAATAAAGATAATAAACTTGTTGTAATATAACTTGTTGTGAATCATTAGAATAGTCAGATAAATACTGTTTATTATGTAAGAATTTATCTTACATATAAACAGGTAGCTGGGCTGAAAAACCGTTTACAATCTCTCCCTCCTTGCATATCATGCGCAGCATGCCTACACAGCCCGGAACACTTATCCGCCCCATGGCGGAAGCCGATCTCGATGCCATTCTGGCCATCGAGCAAGCCTCGTTTTCCGTGCCATGGAAGCGGGACCATTTTGCTCATGAACTGTCTGCACCCTATTCGTTTCCGTTTGTCGCCGAACATGCCGGCGTGATCAT
The DNA here is from genome assembly GCA_903930585.1 of uncultured Geobacteraceae bacterium. Classification (GTDB taxonomy): domain Bacteria; phylum Desulfobacterota; class Desulfuromonadia; order Geobacterales; family Pseudopelobacteraceae; genus JACRCG01. The sequence goes on from CAIYZD010000321.1 coordinate 3,915, forward strand.
CGGTTACGTCTGCCTGATGTCGCTCTTCGAGGAGGCGCAGATACTGGATATTGCCGTGGCGCCGGACCAGCGGGGGAGGGGGATTGCGCGGCTTTTGATGGACTATGCCATTATCGTGGCGCGGGAAAAGCGGGCGGAACTGCTGGCGCTTGAAGTGCGCTCTACGAACAGCTCCGCCATTACCCTCTATGAACGGTGCGGTTTTGTCCGTACGGGAGTGCGCAGCAAATACTATGAAGGCAGGGACGATGCGGTTTTGATGGAGCTGGCTCTTTTATGATTTACCCTTGTTTGCGAGCCGGTTTGATAGTAGACTAGGGTTGACTTTGTAACAGGTAACCGGTTATTTTGTAATTACAATGTAATTCCGTACAGTGAGGTGCTTCATGCACGCACATCTTATTTCAATAGGCAATTCAAAAGGGATCCGCATCCCTTCGGCGCTTCTGCGCCAATACAACATGCAGTATGAGGTTGAGATCTGTCCGGGCAAGGACGAGATTATCATCCGGCCGATAACCCGGACACCGCGCGAAGGGTGGGAGAGCGCGTTTGCCGCTATGCATGTCAATGGTGATGATGCACTATTGATTGATGATTCCCTTGAGTCAGGGACATGGGAATGGAAATAAGCCAGTATCATCTTTATCTGGTTAATCTCGATCCCACCGTTGGACATGAGATAAAGAAGACTCGTCCCTGTCTGGTTGTCTCGCCGCTTGAAATGAACCGCCATCTGAAAACGGTGATGATTGCTCCGATGACGACCAAATCGCACGACTATCCCAGTCGTGTGGCGCTCCGTTTTGAAGGAAAGCAGGCATGGATCGTACTTGATCAGATTCGGACGGTTGATCGTGAACGTCTGGTCAAGGAACTCGGCAAGCTTGATCTGCGCAATATCCGTAAAGTGAAGGATGTTATCCGGGAAATGCTGGTGGATTAGTGCCCCCCCTCGATCCCCGTTTGTCATGGGGGAAATATCAAGCTCCTCTCCTGACAAGAGGAGGTCGGGAGGGGTTGCCTTTGAGCGCGTATTTGAGATACGCTAATACGTAAAAAGGAGAACCAGTAGATGCAGTTTACCGCAATGATTCTTTCCAACGTGGAGGTCTCGCCCGGCTATTGGCGGATGCGTATGACCGCTCCGGCTGCATGTGCTGGGGCTTGTCCCGGTCAGTTTATGATGGTGCGGGTTTCCGGCGCCATCGACCCGTTACTCCGGCGCCCATTCGGCATTTTTGATGTCGGCACGTATACTCCCTCCCAGAGCGGCGCCAATTCGCAGCCGTATCTGGAAATGCTCTATCGCGTGGTGGGGAAGGGTACGGCCATGCTGGCGACGTTGCATGAAACCGACCTGCTTGATGTCCTCGCGCCGCTCGGCAAAGGGTTTGACCTGGGAGCTGCGGACGAAGAGAAGCTGATCGTCGGTGGCGGGGTCGGGCTGGCGCCGCTCTATCTGCTGGCCAGGGAACTGGTCAGGGGGTCGAAGGTCAGGTTGTTTGCCGGTGGACGCACCAGGGATGACATCCTCTGTATCACTGAGTTCGAACGGCTCGGCGTCGAATGCTACACCGCGACCGAAGACGGTTCGCTGGGTGAACGTGGTCTGGTGACCGAGGCGCTGCTGCGGCGGCTGGACGAATTGCAGGGACGGGCGACCATCTATGCCTGCGGACCTCACGGTATGCTGAATGCGGTAGCCGGGATTGCCGCTGCCCGGAACATCCCCTGCCAGGTCTCCCTGGAAGGGTATATGGCGTGCGGTGTCGGCGCCTGCCTCGGCTGTGTTGCTCCGGGACATTCCCATTCACCCGAAACCCCCGATTTTCGTTGTGTCTGCACTGAAGGACCGGTATTCGAGTCGGGCGAACTGAAGTGGAGGGAATGACCATGACATCTGCCATAAAACCTGCCATAAAACCCGATATGACCGTCAATTTGGCGGGAATTCCGCTTCGAAATCCGGTAATGACCGCTTCCGGCACCTTCGGCTACGGTGAGGAGTTTGCCTCCTACGTCGATCTGGAAACCATTGGTGCTTTCGTCACCAAGGGACTGTCGCTGAAACCGCGGGCCGGCAATCCGACACCGCGTATCGTCGAGACTCCCGGCGGCATGCTGAACGCCATCGGTTTGCAAAATGTCGGCATTGATGCCTTCATCGCCAAAAAAGTGCCGTTTCTCCGCTCGGTCAACACTCCGGCTATTGCCAACTTCTTCGGCAACACCGTTGATGAATATGCCGAGATGGCTCGCCGTCTCGATGAAATCCCTGAGGTGGCCGGGCTCGAAGTCAATATCTCCTGCCCGAATGTCAAGCATGGCGGGATCGTGTTCGGCACTGACCCTGACAGCGCAGCTTCGGTTGTTACGGCGTGCCGAGCGGCGACGAAAAAGCCGCTGATCGTCAAACTCTCCCCCAACGTGACAGATGTGGTAGTTATGGCCAAAGCCTGCGAAGACGCGGGCGCTGATGCGCTGTCGCTGATCAATACCCTGACCGGCATGGCGATAGACCTGAACAGGCGCAAGCCGGTACTGGCCAATATCACCGGCGGGTTTTCCGGACCGGCCATCAAGCCGATTGCCCTCCGGATGGTGTGGCAGGTGGCGAAAGCCGTCAAGCTGCCGGTCATCGGTATTGGCGGCATCATGACCGCCACCGATGCCCTTGAATTCATGCTGGCCGGAGCAACTGCGGTCCAGGTCGGCACCGCCAGCTTTATCAATCCGGGCGCGGCTCAAACAATAGCGGAAGATATGGAAGCGTGGCTGGTTGCCAACGGGGTGGCCGACGTGAGGAGCCTGATCGGAGCGCTGGAAACCTGACTCTCTCGCCGCGAAATCTTTCCCACAAGGACGTGTTATGAAAGACCCCCAGCAATCGCTCGGCCTGCGGACCCTGGAAGATATCAGCTCGATAATTCTTCATTCCCATGATCTGCAGGATACTCTCGACAACATCGTTACCCTGGTCGCCAAACGGATGGGGAGCGATGTCTGCTCTATATATCTGCTTGAGGATGATGGGGAAACCCTGACCCTGAAGGCAACCAAGGGTCTCTCCAGGGCCTCGGTCAACCGTATTGCCATGAAGGTTCATGAAGGCTTGACCGGACTCGCCATAGAAACTCGTGCGATGGTCATGACCGATAATGCCCCGTCGCATCCGCGCTACAAATATTTCAAGGAGGCGAAAGAGGAACGGTTCCTCTCGTTTCTGGGGTTGCCGCTGTTTGAACATAAGGCTCCTATCGGCGTCATCGTTGTGCAGACCCGAGAAACCCGCACGTTCAGCGACGACGAAATCAGCATTCTCCGCACGATAACGTTTCAGATCGGCAGTATCATTCATACGGCTCGGCTGTTTGATTCGATTCAGCACAAGGAGCGCGAGAGAGCTTGGTTCGAAAAGGAACTTGCCAAGGTCCGGAATGGATCCGGAGCTGATGAGGCTGCTTCCGGATCCGGGAGCACGAAACGGTCGTCCTCGTCCCGGACGCTCACCGGTACCGCCGTTTCAGCCGGCTTCAGCAGAGGGAAGATTTACATCCTTGACCGTTTTAACGACAAAGTCATCAAGCTGGCTAAAGTCGGCTCTGCCACCGAAGAACAGCATAAATTTTCCCAAGGGCTTGAAAAAGCCAAGATCCAGACAATTTATATGGAAAAACGGGTCAGCGAGACACTTTCGGCCGATGACGCCGCTATTTTTCATACGCATCTGATGATACTGGAAGACCGGAGTTTTTCCGCCAAGGTTACCGACCTGATGGAGCAGGGGATGGGGGCCGCCCGCGCTGTTCATGATGTTGTTCTGCATTATGTCCAGGCATTTTCTGCCATGGAGGATCCGTATCTGCGGGAGCGGTCGGCGGACATGGAGGATATCGGACGCCGGATCATCGATGCGATTGAAGGAAACGATGCCAGCAAAATAACGCTCAAGGAGAAACGGGTACTCGTTGCGGATGAGATATTTCCCTCCAATCTTGCGATGCTCGATCCGAACAAGATTCTCGGTATCGTTACCGAAAAGGGGAACGCCTATTCCCATGCCGCCATAATGGCAAAGTCGCTCGGCATCCCTGCGGTTCTCGGTGTGCAGGGGGTCATGGCGGCAGCCAATGTCAAGGATGAAATTATTGTAGACGGCACTTCCGGGCATGTCTATCTCAACCCGGATGCAGGCGTCAAAAAAGAGTATGTGCGCCTCGAACAGGAGTATACCGGCCGGATGAAGGAGCTGGAAGGGTTGCGTAATCTTCCGGCGGTTACGACCGATGGCGTTGTGATTACCCTGAGCGCCAACATCGGATTGATTTCCGATGTCCGGGTAGCTAACCTCCATGGTGCCGAAGGGGTTGGTCTCTATCGTACCGAATTCCCCTATATGGCGCGCTCTGCATTTCCCACTCGTGAAGAACAGGCGGGCATCTACCGAAAAATTCTGGAGGGTTTTCCCGGTAAGACGGTTAACATCCGCACCCTCGACATCGGTGGCGACAAGGGGCTTTCCTACTTCCCGTACCCTCACGAGGATAATCCTTTCCTGGGGTGGCGCTCGATTCGCGTCTCTCTGGAGCGCCAGGATATCTTCAAGGAACAGCTGGCCGGTATTTTGCTCGCGTCACATGCCGGAACTGCGACGATCATGTTTCCACTCATCAGCAGCCTGGATGAAATCCGTAAGATCCGGGAAATTATGACCTCGGTCCGAAACGAACTGCTGCGTGAAGGTCATGATGTTCCCGGCTATATCCCCTTCGGGATCATGATAGAGGTACCCGCGGCGGTGCTGATTATCGACTATCTGGTGCAGGAGGTGGATTATATCAGTATTGGCACCAACGACCTGATCCAGTATACCCTTGCTGCCGACCGCAATAATGCGAGTGTCAGGCAGTATTACGATCCGTACCACCCGGCAATTCTGCATTCGATCAAACGGGTCGCCGATGCCGCGAACAAAGCGGGCAAAAAAGTTTCGGTCTGCGGAGAAATGGCTGCTGACCCCTTGTGCGCACTTCTTATGGCCGGTATGGGGATCCGGGAATTCAGTCTCTCGGCTCCCAGTATTCCGGTCGTGAAGCAGGCGATCCGGAACAACAGTTTCGAAGCGTGCCGTCGCCTGGCGCGGGCGGCTCTGGCGTGCCGCAACAGCGCCGATATGGCGCGCTGTCTGGCCTCAGCGCGGAAAAAACTGGTTTTATAACCAAAACCCGAGGTGAAAATTTTGTACGATGGACGACCGACCTACGCCGAGATTGATCTTGCCGCTCTTAAACATAATTACCAGCTGATCCGCTCGTCAATTCCCCGGCGGACCGAAGTTCTGGCGGTTGTTAAGGCCGATGCCTACGGGCACGGCTTTATGGATATCAGCCGGGAACTGGAACAGCTGGGGGTTAACGCGTTCGGCGTCGCTTTCCTGGCCGAAGGGATACAGCTCCGCAAAAGCGGCAGCGATAAGCCGATTCTCCTGCTGGGGGGGGTGTATCCGGGACAGGAACGAAAATGTATCGGTTATAACCTCTCCACGGTGATTTTTACGCTTGAACAGGCACAGGCGCTCAACCAGGCAGCTTCCGCCGGGAAACTCTTTCGCCGGGCGCAGGTGCATCTCAAGATCGACACCGGTATGGGGCGGTTGGGAGTCCCCTACAGCGATGTTCCTCCGTTTCTCGTTGAGCTGAAAAAATTACAGCACATAACCCTTGAAGGGGTAATATCGCATTTTGCCAGCGCCGACGAACTTGATGAGTCCGGTCGGTATTTTACCCGGATCCAGAGTGATCGCTTCACCTGGGCGCTGTCTGAAATCCGTACGGCCGGATTCAAGCCGCGCTACATCCATATTGCCAACAGTGCTGCCGCGTTGCTTCGGGATATTCCCGGCTGCAACCTGATAAGACCTGGGATAGCCATGTATGGCGCACTGCCGTCAGCCGATTTTCAGGGTAAACTTGATCTCAGGCCGGTGATGCGTCTCAAGAGCCACATTGCCATGCTTAAATGGGTGGAGCCGGGAACTACCATCAGTTATGCGCGCCGCTTTACGGCTGGGGAACGCACGCTGGTTGCCAGCGTCCCGGTCGGGTATGCCGACGGCTATCCCCGTGCGCTCACCAACCGCGGTGAAGCATTGGTGCGGGGGGAGCGGGCCAAAGTTGCCGGAACCGTCTGTATGGACTGGATCATGCTCGATGTTACCGGCATCGAGGGGGTCGCTGTCGGGGATAGTGTTACCCTGATGGGTCCCGATGACGCGGGGAACTGCATCCATGCCGAAGAATTGGCCTCGTGGGGCGATACCATTCCTTACGCGATTTTCTGCGGTATCAGCAAACGGGTGCCGAGGGTGTACCTGAAGTGACAGTAGAGCTATGTACGCACTTGCCATAGATCTTGGAACCACCACACTTGCCGCTTCGCTGGTTGACTGTGTCACCGGTGAGCGCCGTGTCATATCCGGATCCCTGAACCCGCAGCGTAGCTTTGGCGCCGATGTGATTTCGCGGTTGGATGTGGCTGTGGGGTCGGTATCGTCGCAGCAGGAGATGACGGCTCTGATACGCTCCGAGTTGGCGCGGCTTGGACGAGAACTGTGCGCTACGGCCGGAATCTTCTGGGGTAACGTGCGGAAGGTGGCCATCGCCGGAAATCCGGCCATGCAGCATATCCTGATGGGGCTGGAGCTTACGTCGCTGGCGTTCCCCCCGTACCGGCCGCTCTACACAGCCGGTACTCATCTGTACGCTGCCGATCTGGGGTGGGATGGTAGCGCTGAAATATATCTCTTGCCGATGCCGGGGGGCTTTGTCGGTGGCGATACAGTTGCATTCATCTATGGAGCAAACCCTGCAGATGGTGCGCTCTGTCTCGATTTGGGCACGAATGGTGAGATCGCGATGATTGCTGGTGAAACGGTCTGGGCAACGTCGGCTGCCGCCGGTCCTGCATTTGAAGGGGGTAACCTCTCCTGCGGCATGCCCGCTTTGGCGGGAGCCATCAGCTCGGTGCGATTTGAGGAAGATCGTCTCACCCTGCAGGTCATCGGCAATGGCCGGCCGTGCGGTATCTGCGGTTCGGGCGCAATTGAAGCGATTACGGAGCTGTTGCGGTGCGGTATCATCGAAACGAACGGCAGGTTGCGGAACCCCGGTGAAATTGACTCAAACGTGGGCGCGCGGGTGATTGAATACCGTGGCGCCAACGCGTTTGTCCTGTATCGGGATGCCGGACGGCTGATCGTATTGTCGCAGGATGACATCCGGCAGTTGCAGCTTGCCAAGGCCGCCATCCGGGGGGGGATCAATGTGCTTCTTGAACGCTCCCGTATACAGTGTCATGCCTTGAAACAAGTGATTCTGACCGGATCTTTTGGTGCCGTTGTACGGGCTGAATGGTTGAAAACGATTGGAATTTTTGACGAAAGCATGGTACAAACGAGCCGTTTTACGCCGGAGGGGGTTTTGGCAGGCGTGGAAAAAGCGCTTGCGGTCAAAGACGGCTTCGCCGCCATTGAGGAGCTGGCCCGTCGCTTCAAGGTGGTGCCACTGTCGGGAACGCCGCTTTTCGAGACTCTCTTCATGCGGCATATTGATTTTCCTCACTGTTGATCATTTCGGTTTCAGAGAACCTATCTATGTATAAGGAGTACGGGCATGGCAAAGATTACCAGGGTGCTGATTAGCGTCTCTGACAAGAACGGTATCGTAGAATTTTCCCGGCAACTGGCAGGGTATGGGGTGGAGCTGCTCTCTACCGGCGGAACCGCCAAGCTGTTACGGGAAGAGGGTTTGCCCGTCAAAGATGTTTCGGAGTTTACCGGCTTTCCGGAAATGCTTGACGGCCGGGTAAAAACTCTGCACCCGAAGGTGCATGGCGGTCTTCTGGGGATGCGCTCGAATCCGGAGCACGTTGCCAAAATGAAAGAACACGGTATTGAAAACATCGATATGGTGGTCGTGAATCTCTATCCCTTTGAAGCGACCATCGCCAAGGAAGGGTGTCATCTGGAAGATGCCATTGAAAATATCGATATCGGCGGGCCGACCATGCTCCGCTCAGCGGCGAAAAACTATCCCGATGTAACCGTGCTGGTGGACAGTGCCGACTATGCGCGGGTTCTTGAAGAGATGAAGACCTCCGCAGGGGCGGTTTCCAGAGCAACTAACTTCGCTCTGGCGGTCAAGGTGTTCCAGCACACCGCCGCGTATGACGGGGCGATATCCAACTACCTGGGAGCGCGGCTGACGAGCGAGGTTCAGGAATATCCGTCCACGTTTACCTTGCAGCTCAAAAAGACGCAGGATCTCCGTTACGGCGAGAATCCCCATCAAACTGCCGCTTTTTATGTCGAGAATCATATTACCGAGCCGTGTGTCTCCAATGCCAGACAGCTTCAGGGCAAAGAACTCTCCTTCAACAACATCATCGACCTGGATGCCGCCATTGAAACCGTCAAGGAGTTTGAGCAGAGTGCCGCTGTCATCATCAAACATACCAACCCGTGCGGAGTTGCCCTTGCAGATTCGCCGCTGACCGCCTACCTCAAGGCGCGTGAATGTGATCCGGTTTCGGCTTTTGGCGGCATTGTCGGTTTTAACCGGACGGTTGATGCGGCAACAGCCAACGAGCTGACCTCAACATTCCTGGAGGCGGTTATCGCGCCCGGATACAGCGATGAGGCCCTGGCTATTTTTACGGCAAAAAAGAACGTCCGGGTCATGCAGGTGCCGCTCCTTGACAGCTATGTTGCCGGAGGATTCGACCTGAAGCGCGTTACCGGCGGTGTATTGTTGCAGGGACGGGATCTGGGTATGGTCAACGCCTTTGAATGCCGCGTCGTGACAGAACGCACACCAACCGCCTCCGAGTACGAAGCCCTCGATTTTGCCTGGCGGGTCTGCAAACATGTCAAATCGAATGCCATTGTCTTCAGCAACCGAGATCAGACGGTCGGCATCGGCGCCGGCCAGATGTCCCGCGTCGATTCATCCAAAATTGCCGTTCAGAAGGCGTTGCTCCCGACGCGGGGAACGGTGCTTGCTTCGGATGCCTTCTTTCCGTTCCGTGACGGTGTTGATGCCGCTGCCGAGGCGGGCGTAACCGCCATTATCCAGACCGGCGGCAGCGTGCGAGATGAAGAGGTTATCAAAGCCGCCAATGAACATGGCATTGCCATGCTTTTCACTACCATGAGGCATTTCCGGCACTAAAATACTGATGAGAGATGAAGGATACTACAGAGGAATATCAAATGAAAATACTAGTCATCGGCGGCGGCGGTCGCGAACATGCCCTGGTCTGGAAAATTGCCCAGTCACCGCTCGTAACAAAGCTCTACTGCGCGCCGGGTAACCCGGGGACGGCGGCTCTGGCCGAGAACCTTCCGATTGCCGTCGATCAGCTGGATAAGTTGCTGGCGTTTGCCTACGAGAACAAGATCGACCTGACGGTGGTCGGACCTGAACAGCCGCTGTCTCTCGGGATTGTTGATCTGTTCGAGTCGCACGGGCTAAAGGTATTCGGCCCGTCACAAAAGGCCGCTTTTATCGAAGGGAGTAAGGCCTTTTCGAAAGACCTGATGCAGAAGTACCACGTGCCGACCGCTGCCTACGGCGTGTTTACCGATCAGGCCGAGGCGGAAGCCTTTATCAGTCGTACCGGGGCGCCGATCGTGGTCAAAGCCGACGGTCTGGCCGCCGGAAAGGGGGTCATTATTGCCCGGACGTGTGAGGAGGCGGTTACGGCGGTTCGCGATATGCTGAGTGGCAACGCCTTTGGCAGCGCCGGTTCGCGAGTCGTCATCGAGGAATTTTTAACCGGTGAAGAAGCCTCTTTTTTGGTCATCACTGATGGGAAAAATGTCATTCCACTTGCCAGTGCCCAGGATCATAAGGCTGTTTTCGATGGTGATCAGGGACCGAATACGGGTGGAATGGGCGCCTATTCGCCGGCCCCGGTGGTAACAGCGGCAATTCACGAAAAAGCGATGCAACAGGTGATTCGTCCCACGGTGGACGGTATGGCCGCCGAGGGGCGTCCGTATCGCGGCGTGTTATATGCCGGCCTGATGGTGAAGGACGGTGAGGTGAAAACGCTTGAGTTTAACGCCCGTTTTGGCGATCCGGAGTGCCAGCCGCTGCTGATGCGGATGAAATCGGATATTGTGCCGGTACTGCTCGCCGTTGCTAATGGTGATCTTGCCGATGCCGGTATCTTGTGGCACGACAAGGCGGCTGTCTGTGTCGTCATGGCTTCGGAAGGATATCCTGGCGATTACCGGAAGGGTGAAGTTATTTCCGGTCTGGATAAAGCGGGACAACTCGATGATCTGTACGTGTTCCATGCCGGAACTGCGGCAAAGGAGGGCACCTGCGTCACGAACGGCGGCAGGGTGCTCGGTGTGACCGCTCTCGGTACAACCGTCAAGGATGCCATTTCTGCCGCCTATCAGGGGGTGTCGTACATCACCTGGCCGGGAGTCCACTATCGCAGCGATATTGGCAAGAAAGCCCTTGAGCGTGTATAAATCCGAATCCCGCGGGAAATAATCTGGAACCAGAAGGAGGCATGATGAACGCAGCCCCGCTTGTACTACTAATGATGGGAAGCGATACCGATCTTCCAATAATGCAGGAAGCTGCCGATATTCTCCGTATGTTCGAAGTCCCGTACGAAATGCGGATTGCATCGGCGCACCGCTCACCGGCGAGAACCATGACTCTTGCATCGGAAGCGTCAGGCCGTGGTGTTAAAATTATTATTGCCGGCGCCGGAATGGCGGCGCATCTTGCCGGTGTCGTTGCCTCGAAGACAATCCTGCCTGTTATTGGAGTACCGATGCCGGGCGGGGCACTTAATGGAGTGGATGCATTGTACGCAACAGTGCAAATGCCGGGCGGAATCCCGGTGGCAACGATGGCCATCGGCAAAGCGGGGGCCAAGAATGCCGCCCTGTTTGCCATACAGATTCTGGCGTTGTCCAAGCCACATCTTGCGGAGTTACTGCTACACTATCGTGCTGATATGGATAAAGAGCTGGAACAGAAAGATATCGCTTTGCAAACCCGCTAGGGGAATGATATTGGCTGTCGATATGTTGGATGATTTTTTTGCCCCTGTTTAGATTATGGTTGACTTTTTTGTGCGACACATGGTAAATAACCGGACGCTTTTGATGGCCACGTCGGTTTATTAATTCCCGATACACATCAGGATGTAATCGTTTCGAGCAGCACTCCTCAAGGCAGCAATTTTGTTGTTTTGTGGACATATTCCCCATTAGCTCAGTCGGTAGAGCAGGTGACTGTTAATCACCTTGTCCGTGGTTCGAGTCCGCGATGGGGAGCCAACAAAAACAAGGGCTTACAGAGATGATCTGTGAGCCCTTTTTGTTCACGTTGTAGTGTACGTTGTAATAGATTTTAAACAATGTGTTGTTTGCCTGTTTTTACCCCGCGCAATTATTGTTGCGTGATTGCTTCCGAATCTGGAAAAATTAAAGGGTGCCAGATATGGGCACCCTTTTTACTCTCGGCACGCTTTATAAAAGTCCTTTTTACTGATACCCGCTTGTGATGCCATCGAAGAAATAAGATCTCCAGTAAACGGCTCTTTCGGGCAATCAACTGTTACTTTGTACCGGTGTCCACTCACGTCCTTAATCCATTGCTCGTGCGAACCCTTCTGTGTACGAGGTTCAAAACCAAGTTTTTTTAACCCTCGCTTTACTTCACGGCATGTAAGAGGCGGGTATTGCCCACTCATGCATGCCGTGCCACCGTAAGGGGCATAACCTCATTGAAAAATTCACGAATACCATTGTGAGCTAGCTGAAGGTGATAGGCTGTCTTGAATAAATAATATTTAGTCCAAAAACGAAGTGGAGCCCGCCGTCTTAATAGCTGGTGAGCATAAGCACGGTCTTCACCTTCCAGCGCGTCATAAATGTATTCGCTGATTTGGGAGTGTAACTTTGCTTTCACCTCTGAGATAGTACCGCCTTGTGCTGCTAAGTTAAAGTCCAAACAGAAAGCTTGCCAGACAGGGCCTTTTTGTTCAGCATAACAGCTCAAAACCAGATTCTGGGGTTTAATCTGATTTCTAAGTTTCTTTTCACTCTTTGGCTTTTGATGTTGGCGTTTGTGCATATTTTCCCCCTTACAAAAGGAAACCATTAAGAATCCATATTTGTACGGTTCATCACTTAATTCATTGCATACCTGAAAATTTTGAACCCTTTTCATACTTCACGTTGCATTACTTGTCAATCTGATTGTACCACAATATTACAAAAATGAGCATAATTCTAAAAAAGCTAAATCTAGTTGAATAAAAATAGAGAGCTCTTTTCAAATCCATCCGGTGTGTTGATTCTCATCAATCCTTATCCCCAGAACAAGGCAACCTGACCATCTCTCTTTCTTCGTATGTCATTGCCTGCCTCCATATCTTGTCTTATGCTGACCTTATCGGGCAATCTCGCTATTTGCTGAAGGCTCTCTCGTTTTTATCAGCAAACCGCCCCGAGTCTCCCCAGGGCGTTCAATAAATCACCTCGTTTTGCCCTCTCCCCCACTCCTGGCGCCTCGATCCCGTTGTCAAAACGAAGCCTACCTTACGCTTATTCTCACGATGATTTCCTGAGACGTTTCCCAGAATCTACGATATGGAATATGGTTTTTACAGAATGGATATTGATGCTCAGTAGCGGGAGCAAAAATAATGGTCTGTAGCACACCTGTACAATCTGGCACCCCGGTCTTTGGCGCTGGAATGCCTGAAGGGTCACGTTCCCGGTTCGGTCAAGAAAAGGGTACCTGGTGGGTAAGCTATTCAGGGGAGACCGCCGCAATTTTACCGAGAACTCTTACACCAACGAGCAGATACCAGCCGTCCCTATAACCACCCGTGAAGAACTGGCGAAACTGGCAGGGGTGTCACACGACACGGTGGCGCAATCGTGTCCCAATAAAAAAACTGCTTTGGGAAAGGGCGCAGTCCAATCGACTCCAAGATAGAGCCCCTAGCGCGGTCTTAGGCCAAAGCAATTCTGAATTATCCCCTGATGTACCCGGTAGCGATTCCGCACTCTCCGGGCATACGCATACCAAGCCTACGCTTAACCGTCCCGATATGGGAGCAGGGGGGATAACGTTGATCCTGCGTGTCGCGCACGCTAATGATCTTGGTAAATCATCTCCGTTTCCTGAAACCGGCACGCAAGACCAGGCCGACAACAGCAGACGCTCGGAACAGAACAACGCTACAGATAATACTATTCCCCCACGGGAGAAAATGTCAATGCCGGTTTCGTATCATTCGGCGCGGCTTGCTTCTTCGATAATCCTGAAAAAGACGCTCTGGTTGTCGGTCGATTGACCCGTCAGGAGCCTGTTTTTGTCAATACACACGCCGGCCAGATTCCCCAGGTCCGCGCTGAGGACTTATCAAGCTTATCGTCTCTGATTGCTTGTAGGGCGCGCCTGGATGTGTCGGCGAACATTTCCGCAAGCTGTTCCTCTATTTTCTTCTGAGTGGCGATTACGGACGGTTCCTGCAACACCTTTTTGACGGTGTTATGGTGTAGGCCTGTTTGCTTGCTGATCTTGGTAGGACTCGCCGCACATGTGCGGCGAGTAGTGCCACGTTGTTCTGTGTTGCTTTATCGATTTTATGGAGTACTATTTGTAAAATCCTGATACTAAGACTGAGATCGTACTGGCCGTCCTATTTGTCAGAATAACCGGGTTCGCACCTACCGTCCCGCCTATGCATATCTTCCCTGAGAGGTTGCTATTTGATACGATAATTCCGGTCGAATCCGATGTCACAAGTTGTACTGTGCCGGTAGCCGCGTCCATCACGAAGTCAGCGTTGTAGGTATTCGCTCCGA
>CAIYZD010000322.1 GCA_903930585.1 uncultured Geobacteraceae bacterium
GTAACAACGAAAGAAGAAATACGTGACTGACCAGCTGGTACGAAAGCAGTTATGTCAAACGAGGAGCACTGCGGGGAAAAAAAGGTTTATTACTGCCGCGATAGCGGCTTACTTGAACAACCCATAAAGCCCAGTAAATCGGGGCTTTACTGTTTTTTGATAGTATATTTAGATTCCAGATTTTTCTTCAAATTATACTACCTTCAAAAAAACTTTTTTTATTCGGGTTGGAGTTAATTATTCGATATCTTTCAGTAAAATAGGTGCAATTGTAGTAACTACACAAATTCAAGAACAAGCCGCTTACCGAGTGCAACGGCCGCTTTTTCGAGTTGTCGAAGGTTCGGGGAATGATGAGGATTTTCGAGTCGTTGAGCTGCTGGCCAGCTTGTACCCAGCGTCCGCGCGAGGTCGGAGAGGCTACGATCTTTGCGTGTGAGCCTGATCAACAAAGCGGACTGGGTAGCAGTATCAGGGGCAACAGCATATTGTCCAGACTGAATTGCAGATGGTTGCGGAATGTCGACTTTGCTGTCAAGACGATAGCCGAGTATGCCAGTTAAAACCTCAGAAGCATTAAACAGCGCCTCTTCCAATGTCTCACCTGTAGTGAAAGCTTCTTCGATATCCAAAAACTGGACGAAATAGCCTGCAGGTTCATCTGGTGTAATTGTACACGGATATTCGATTTTCATTTTAAGTTAACCCCCGTCTGCCGCTGTATGGCGGCGATTAGACCTTTGCCGAGGTCGGTAGTCCCATGAAGTGGCACAGGGACAACCTTGCCGTCTTTTGCAAGAATATGATGGCTACCGGTGATCCGGTCAAGCTTCCAGCCTTCTTTTTCCAACAGTTTTATGACCTGGCGACCATCCATACTATAATGATATATCTAATATGATATAGCGTCAATAAAAGCCATCACTGCCGGTTTATTTCAGGGAATGCCCGTAAATCAAATCAGAATGAAATGCCATTAGAGATTACTTCTTGGGCAAAATTGCTTCTTCTGCTGCAAGTTCCCGCAAATGCCTTACCGCCACATTTCAATAATTTGATATCTGCCTGTAATCACAGATATATTCATTTTATCAAATTGGCATGCACTATGTATTGCCACGCATGTCGCATATTTCTAGATACGGGAGTCGGTATACAAATGGCACATATTACCTATTATACGAAGCTTGGTTGTCTGACCTCAGCTAAACAGGTCGATTTACTGCAACAATCCGGGCACGAGATTGAAATACGTGACCTGCTGGCACATCCCTGGCTGCCGGAAGAATTGTTGACCTACTTTGGCGACTTGCCGGTTAAATTATGGTTCAATCCCAACTCGCCACGAGTAAAGTCCGGAGAAATCGAACCATCGGATTATGATTCTACTGCCGCATTGGACCTGATGATTAAAGATCACCTGCTGATACGGCGGCCATTAATGGAATCAGAAGGAGAGCGGATGTGCGGTTTTGATCCGACCACCGTTCATACCTGGGTCGGACTTGAAACACCGGAAAATGCCATTTTGAACGGTGCAGAGTACCAGACCTGTTCTCAACCTCCATCCGCTACCGAGTCAGTAAAATGTCCGTAATCGAGAGTGCCTGCAGCTCCCGTGGATTCACCTTTGCAGTGATTCATGATTGCTGGTAAGATGTCGCTAAATATGGTCGGCAGCAGAGGCAGTATTGTGCCGCAACCAAAACAGCATCCAGGATACCGCCATCAAAGATCTTGCCCTACTCATTCCATATGTAACATCGCTCCGCTGGCGATATGCCGGCGGAGCGATGTTTCTTGTCGCGACCAACGGCTTTGCGCTGTTGATCCCCTGGTTCATGAAACTGGCAGTAGATGCATTGCAGCATCCTCTGGCGGCACGCTTTTCTCCATCCGCGTGTGCCCTGATTATTGTCGCTCTGGCGGTTGTACACTGCATTACCCGCATATTCTCCCGAACCTTGACCATGAATGCCGCCCGAATCATCGAGTTCCGGATCCGAGACGACCTGTTCCACCGCCTGACCCGTCTCGACCTTGGCTATTTTTCCGGCAGCCGGAGCGGAGATATCCTTTCCCGCTTTTCCAATGATTTGACTAATGTTCGCATGCTGACCGGCTTTGGCATCATGAGCGGTATCAACACGGTGCTGGTCTATGGCGCCGCCGTTACGATGATGGTGCGTATTCACCCCTGGCTTACGTTCTGGGCTATTTTCCCCTTCCCGTTGATGGTGCTTATTGTAAAAAAAATCAGCCACCGGCTCTTCCATCGTTCTCTCCAGGCCCAGGAGCAGCTGGCGACTCTTTCCAGCCAGGCCGAAGAAACGGTTTCCGCAGTACGGTTGATCAAGTCATATTGCCGGGAAGAGTATTTTCAGGAAGAATTCGGCAAAACCGCCGAACGTTATCTCAAAAACAACCTGAAGCTGGCGCGGCTGCGCGGCATCATCATTCCGGTCATGGCGACCGCCACCGGATCAGGAACGCTCATCGTGCTGTTTATGGGCGGCAGGCTGGTCATAAGCAACGTCATCACGCTGGGAGATTTTGTCGCTTTCAGCGGCTATCTGGCGATGCTGGTCTGGCCGACAGCGGTGCTGGGATGGATTCTGACCCTGTCGCAACGGGGAGCGGCCTCCATGTCGCGACTAGTCGCAATTCTGGGAGCGGAACCAACGATTACCGACACCCCGGACGCACAGCCGATCGACACACTTCAGCTGGGGATTGAAGCGCGTAACCTGACGTTCAGCTATGGCGATACGGATATTATCAAAGGGGTCTCTTTCCGGGTCCGGACAGGGGAAACAGTAGGAATCACCGGAGAAGTCGGCAGCGGCAAGACATCCCTGTTGCGGCTGATTCCACGGCTCCTCCCGATTGCCGAGGGGATGTTGTTCATCGACGGGCGGGACATCAACACCATCACCACCACCAGCCTGCGCCGCCTGATCGGCTATGTACCGCAGGAAACGTTCCTCTTTTCCCGAACCGTTGCCGACAATATCGGCTACGGCATGGCAGGAGATCACTCTGCGGATGCCTTGATAAAAGCAGCCGGGCAGGCCGGTTTTCTTGAAGATGTGGAATCATTTCCTGATAAATTCGAAACGCAGGTGGGGGAAAAGGGGGTGACGCTCTCCGGGGGCCAGAAACAACGGCTCGCCATCGCCCGCGCCGTGGTCGGCAATCCGTCGATCCTGCTGCTTGACGACCCGCTGTCGGCAGTAGATGCGGGACGCGAGGATGAGATCCTTAACGAACTGGGGAAATTTTATGCCGGACGAACCGTGCTGATCGTATCGCAGCGGGTTTCGGCATTCCGCGACTGCGACCGGATTATTGTAGTGAAAGAAGGCGTCATTGCCGAAGAAGGGCCTCCTGCCGAACTGCTGCTGCAAGATGGCCTTTACGCGGAAATCTGTCGCAAACAGCAGCAAAAGCCCGGAGTTCTGGCATAGATTCACGGTTTTCAATCAAAACATGGTTGAAAAATGTCACATATTAC
>CAIYZD010000323.1 GCA_903930585.1 uncultured Geobacteraceae bacterium
TCGGCATTAATGGTGACAAAGGGGTCAATACTTGCTTCGATCAGTGTACGGTTGTAAACGTTCAGATTCTGCTGCAGTTCATCCGCTTCCTTGCGGTCTGTAATGTCTCTGACAAAATTAAGGGTGGCAGGTTGACCTTCCCACTCAATTTTTACCCCGCTCATTCTGACCCACCGCACGCGTGCATCTTTCGTCACTATTTTTATTTCATATCTTTGATCAATCGCCTCTCCAGCAAGGAGTCGCAGGTAATTGTTTTTCATCATCTCTTTGTAGTCGGGATGGATAAATTCCATAAACGGGATGGAAAGGAGTTCGTCTTCGGCATAGCCGGTGATCTCCCGCACCACTCGATTGACTAACTTCAGGGAGTCGTCCTGGGCAACTAAGATTCCTTCGGATGCCGTTTCGACCAACAGGCGGTAGCGTTGTTCACTTTGCTGCAGTTTTTGTTTTGCCAGTTTGCGCATCAACGCCGCGCCGAAGTTCGAAGCAATGACTTCCAGATGGTTAACCATCGCAAGGGTAAAACGCCCTTGCCGCCGGTCGTTGAACTGGATTAGTCCGAGAATCCTGTCATTGTCTTTAATAGGGATCAGAGCAATCGATGCGTGGCCTTGGTGTATGCAGTTGTTGCGCGGGTGATGCCTTGGATCTTCACTGAGAGGGATATCAAGAAGCAGGAATGAATTATTGGTCCAGACGCTTCCGCCTTTGGTGAAAAGAGGATTAGCAGGATCGGTTCTGCCGCTGATGACCAGACCGCAGGTACACTCCAGTGAGACATTACCGTCTTTGTCCCGGCACAAACCACCATCTGCAGTTCGCTCTGTCAGCGAGTTTTCCGTCGACAAAAAATTCTCGGAAAAGCCCTCCTGGCAAAAATAGGGGAAGTCTTCACCTTCCTGTAATCGAATGCCTACAGCATCAAATCCGGTCCGTATTTTTAATAGTTTTAGGGTCCTCTGTATTGAATTTTGTAATGAATCCGGTTCGATCAGTATCTGTAGAAGTTCCCGGACGATTGCGCCATATTCCTCCGTCTGTTTTCGTCCGGTGATATCTTCTATCATCCAGATGGCGATATCATCAGGACATGCTACATCAATGAGACGGCCCGCTATGCGGCACCAGATTAGTGTGCCGTCCTTTTTTTTCATCAAAGTGTCTACCGCGTGTACGCCTCCGGCGGCAATTGCCGCATAGGCATCTGTTCCGATACGATCACATATCTCAGCGTCCGGATAGAATTGCAGGGCATTCATTCCTATAGCTTCTTTGAACTCATAGCCAAAAAGGCTTTCAAATGCAGGGTTGGCGTACTGAATTATGCGCTTTTTGGCAAGGACCGCACCCACGGGCATGGTACTTAATACAAGCTGTTGCTGTTTTTCAAAATTTGTAAGCTTCAGCGATTGCTGTTCGACTTTTTCAGCCAGTTCCAGTTTCAGCTGTTCCACAAGGTGGTTCTTCTTAATCAACTCAAGCCGCATGTTGGTAAGGGCGTTACTGACAACGTCAACCTTATTCAGAACCTGGCCTTTGGTCTGCAACATCACTCTGTTGCAGAAAAGTAGAAATCCACTTTCTGTGAGGATAAAATGACAATTTATAAATCCGACCATACCGGATTTTCGGCTGAAGGAGAGTTTTAGTGTTTCGCCACAGCAAAAAGTACTTTCAGACATGTCAATATAATTATGAAGTGACTCGCCAGTGGGGTCCCGGCGGAGATTGAACAACCGCATGAATTCATGATTACATTTTTTAAGAGTCATGTCCGATGCCGCGAGTGCGATACCGATGCCGCTTGATGTCGTCAGATAGGACTCTATTTCCGTGCCGTATCGTGCAAGCTCAACACTTAACATGTTCAACCCTTCTCCGCTACAGGCGGTCGGTAACAGCAGTTATCATTTCTTCTGATAAGAATGGTTTGGTAAGGTATTCATCCGCTCCGGCAGTCATATATTGGCTTGCCAGGATAGGCTGTAATTATTGAAACACCTCTCGAACAGTAAGCGCAAAAGTTTCAAAGTCAAAAGGTTTTGATAGAACTTTATCGGCAGAGAAAAGTTTAGATGTCATCAAAATGGAATCAGTGGTAATGTATGCTGTACCACCGGTTACAGCAATTATTTTGGGACGATTTAGTTGCTTTCTCAGCCACATCAATACCTCATATCCATCCTTCTCAGGCATAATGATATCTGTAATGACCAGATCAAATTGACTGGATTCTAACAATCGGATTCCCGCTTTGCCGTTTAGGGCGGTAGTAATTTCATGACCCTCTTTTTTGAGATATGAAGCCGTAATTTTAAGAACATTCAAATCGTCATCTATCAGTAGTATTTTTGCCATTACATCTCCAGTTTATTTAAAATTGATTCCTTAACGTAAACAAAACACA
>CAIYZD010000324.1 GCA_903930585.1 uncultured Geobacteraceae bacterium
AAGTAGCGAGCATCACGGATGGCGCTGCGCTGTCGATAACAGCTCCTCTTTCTGCTGGTTTGACGGCTAACGCCGACGGCAGTTACACGTATGCCTTGACTGCGATTGGTGCTGACCACACGATATCTGCGACGTTTGTCTCGGCTAACTACGCGATAGTCACGACCGCCGGGGCCAACGGCAGCCTTACGATTTACGACCTCCAGGGTGATACAAACAACCAACTGTACAAAATATCGCTTGCGGGAGTTACTGCAACCAACACCAATAATAGTCGCTTGTATTGGAAGCTTGTCAAGAGCGGCACGGATGTAACATTGAGTTTATATCATGATGCAGCCGAAACCCAGCTTATGGCGGAAGGTACTGATAGTCTGGCACTTGGTTCAATTACTATTACGCAAAAGAATGCTTCAGGCATTTCAGGATCGGTACTTTATAGTGGTTCTGGCATTACCGACAATGATGGTGCCAACACACTTGATGTAGTGAGCGTTCCTGCGGGCTCATCAAATGTTTCAGTTACCGTTGCCGGCGGATCGAATCGAACGGTAAGTATTGATCCGGCGCTGGGGAGTGACTTGTATAAATACAATTTTGATAGCATCCCCATGGTTGACTCTATCAAAGTAGCCGGACTTCTTCAAACGTTGACAAATATTAGTGCAAGCCATACGATAAATGCCAGTTTTTCCAACGATCTAACACCACCTACGGTAGTCAGCAAGTCTCCGGATAATCTGGCGACAGGTGTAGATCTGAATAGCACTATAACGGTCGCATTCAGTGAAGCGATTGATCAGACAAGTGTGGACGAAACATCACAGACCGGGTTCATCCTGAAAGATAATAGCGGAAATAACATAAAATGGAGCGTCGTAAAGAGCGTAAATTCGTTAAAATTCACTCCGGTCGGGGCGTTGTTATCTAACAAAACCTATACGGCAACCATTACAACCGTAATCAAAGACCTTGCCACACCGCCCAATTCACTCGTCGCTCCGGTAACGTGGTCTTTCCAAACCGTGAAACCGCAGTATGTCATAACTCTTAACGCAGGAACAAACGGGTCTGTGACTACGGTGCCGACGGACTTGTCGGCTGTTTCCGAAGGGTCAAATGTGGTCATTACCATTACTCCCACGGTTACCGGAGCGCACCCCTGGTATAAAGTTGGAAGCATCACACTCGATAATGTTGCCCAGGCGATACCTGTACAAAATGCGAATGGCTCGTATACCTATACGTTATCCAATGTTCTTGCTGCCCATACGGTCGATATCGCGTATGTAAAACAGTCCTGGGATGTGGTTGCAGCTCCCCAGGTAAATGCCGATATATCCAGTGTGCTGACGCCGCTTGATGGCAACGGCAAGGTAACAGTGAGCGACAATGACAGCGTGGTTTTGACCATGAAACCGCATGCGGGGTACGTCCTTTCCACGCTTAAGGATAATACGGCTTCTGTCTCGTTGTTGTCCTCGGCCGTAACGAAAACAGCAAATGCCGATGGCACATTTACCTGGACGTACACCTTAAGCAATATTATTGCCAACCATACGGTTGTACCCCAATTTGTTGCCGATACGACTGCTCCAACGGTCATATCGGTAACACCTGCGGATAAGGCGACAGGAGTTGATCCGGCCGTTGCATTCGATGTCGTTTTCAGTGAAGCCATTGCTGCGTCAAGTATCGACCAGACCACTCAAACCGGATTTACCCTGATAAATCTGTCCAACAACAGTACCGTTGCCTGGACGGTAACCAAGGCGGCATCCGGGGCTGAATGTATCTTCACTCCAACATCACCGCTTGCATTGGGAACCCAGTACCTTGCCACCCTGCCGGCAACGTTAAAGGATCTCTCACCACTTGGTAACACGTTGGCTGCCGCCAAGATCTGG
Source organism: uncultured Geobacteraceae bacterium (assembly GCA_903930585.1). Classification (GTDB taxonomy): domain Bacteria; phylum Desulfobacterota; class Desulfuromonadia; order Geobacterales; family Pseudopelobacteraceae; genus JACRCG01. The sequence goes on from CAIYZD010000324.1 coordinate 1,908, forward strand.
ACGTTTACCACCCGTATGGTTACCCATGCGGTTACTGTGACATCTGGCGCCAACGGTACGTTCAGCTCGACTCCGGCCGCAACTGCGGGAGTTGTCACCGTGAATGATGGGTTAAATGTCGTGTTGACCATAACTCCCCAGAAGACGGCCCATCCCTGGTATCAACTGGCAGGAATAAAGGTTGACGGTGTCGCCGTGCAACTGCCTGCGATAAATGCCGATGGGACGTACACGTTCACGTTGAGCGCCGTCACCGCTGCTCATACGGTTGATATAAGCTTTGCCACTATTTCGCGTACGGTGACGCTTTCTCCCGTTACAAACGGCGCGGTGGTTGCGTCCCCTTCGTTTGATGCTTCCGGGAGTATGACTGTTGTAGACGGCGGTTCGGTAACAATTACCGCGACACCAGCCACCGCATACTACCTGTCGGATCTCAAAATCAACGGGGTGTCGGTGATTGCCGGCGTGGTAAATAACAGCTACACTCTGGCCGGTATAACCAGCAACACGGGCGTTAACGTGACGTTCTCCCCGTATCCGTATAAAATAGATATCTATCAGCCAGACTCCTCAACCGGAAAGATTGATGCAATCCTCCCACAATCCGGAAATTACGCATCGGGAAATACGGTCTATTTCATACCCGGTTATCCGCCTTCCTTCAAATTAACACCGGCCAGAGGCTATCTCCTTGATACGGTGTCTTACGGCGGCTCGGCTGTCGTGTTGAATCCTGCATCGTTTGCTGTCGATGGGACGTATACGTACGCTTCTCCGAACGTAAATCAGAGTTCAACCCTGACGGCAACTTTTAAGCTGATTACCTATAATGTAACTGCGACCACAGACGGGAACGGCTCGATAACGGCAAACGCCCCGAATGGCACATTAAGTAATACGTATGTTGTTTATTATGGTGGGTCGGCTCTGTTTACGGTGACGCCGAATGCCGGTTATGTCTTTAAGGACCTTCTGCTCGACGGCGCCTCCGTCAAATCGCAGGTGGTCAACAATACATTCAGCTTGAGTGCGATCAATGCGGCACATACGCTCAATGCGACATTTGAGAAAAAGAATACGGTTACGGCCACGGCCGGTCAGAATGGCTCAATTTCACCTGCAGGCGTTTCGACCGTATCTTCGGGAGGGAGTCTGACCTATACGTTTACTCCGGCGACCGGATATCAGGTGTCGGCTGTAAAAGTTGACGGAACTGCCGTAGCGACGTCCGACAGCTATGTCTTCAGTAATCTGACGGCAAATCACACAATCGACGTAACCTTTGCTCTCAAAACGTTTAAAGTAACCTCAGCAGCTGACACTGCAAGCGGGGCTACGACGCTTTCGGCCACTACCGTTACGTATGGCGGTTCGGTGGATATCGTTGTGACACCGGCCACAGGATATACCGTTACCGATATCAAAGTGACACCGGCGGGGGGCACGGAGGCGTCGGTTATCGGCAAAGCAACGAAAACCGCTTCAGGAACATACCGCTATACGCTGACCCCGGTACAGAACGACTATGCCATTACCCCTGTTTTTGCCGCGCAGTCATTCGTAATGACCACATCGGCGGGAACGGGTGGGACGATAACGGCCTCAAACGCTGCCCCGGTGTACAATGGTTCCGTCACCTTCACGATTACGCCGGGGAGCGGCTATAAACTGCTTGATGTGACGGTTGACGGCGCTTCCGTCAAGTCGCAGCTCACATCCACCGGTACAACCAGTACATACATACTGAGCTCTGTTACGGCAGACCACTCGGTTATTGCCACCTTTACGAATATTACCTACACTATCACGGCATCGGTCAATAATACGGCGCTCGGCTCGATTTCACCAACCGGCACCGCCACGGTAAACAGCGGCGCCGGCAAAACGTACCAGATAACGGCTGCAACCGGTGCAGTTCTGAACAGCCTGAAGGTGGATGGGGCGTCAGTCACGTTACCTGCCAACGGTGTCTATACCTTTACTAACGTTATCCAAAACCATACCATTGTTGCCACCTTCAGTTCGTCGGCAACCGTTACCTATCCGGACGGCGACATCAATGGCGACGGGAAGGTGGATATTGCCGATGTCCTGTTGGCCCTCCAGATGTCCATAAAGCTTGTAACGCCGACCACAACGCAACTTGCTCACGGTGATGTCGGGCCTATGACCAGCAACAACAAGCCGAGTCCGGATGGCAAAATCGACATTGATGACGTGGTTGTCCTTTTACAGCGTGTGGTCGGGAATATCCCTGTCTGGTAACAATACATAAATGATCCTGAAACGGGAACAGTGCGGTAACGAAATGGAGTTATTATGAAATATGTCGAAACAGTGAAATCGGGATTGGTTCTTTTGCTGGTATTCCTTGCCGGGTGTGGTGGGGGAGGGGGAGGATCGTCTTCCGGAACTCCTCCGGCTCAAACATCATTAACCACGATCAGCGGTGTTGCATCCAAAGCGCCCATAAGCGGCGGCACCGTCACCGCCTACAGGATCGTTAATAATGCCAAAGGAAGCGCCATTGTTTCCGGGCCCACAGGGGCAGGGGGGGCCTATTCGCTTGATCTTGGCTCGTATACCGGACCGGTAATTCTTGAAATCAGCGGCGGCACGTATACCGACGAAGCTACCGGCACTCCTGCAACCATACCGGCGTCTGCGCCGTTGCATACGCTTGTTTCCAACGCGTCCGGGACCATTTCGGTTGCCATTACCCCTTTGACCGAGCTTGCCAGTCAACTTGCCGGATCAACACTGACGGCTTCCGCCATAGACAGTGCAAATGCGCAGGTGGCAAGCATCTTTAAAGTGTATGATATCGTCAAAACGTTGCCGGTCACCCCGACCGCCACTGTTCTCAATGCATTGCCCAATACCACACAGGGATCCGATCAAAAGGATTATACCCTGGCGCTTGCGGCTTTTTCCCAGGTTGCCGCCACACAGAGTATGAGCGTGGCAGCCACGGTCAGCTATCTGAAAAACAACATCAGTAACGCGGCGCTTACCGCCACTGCGGCAACCGTAATACAAAGTGCCGCAACAACATATTTCAGCGCGTCAAATACCAACAACACAACCGGGGTGACAGATCCGGCCTCAACCACTCTTGTTACCATTGTTGGTAATAAACAGGTGACCGTCACGTTGTCGACGGCCGGGACTATTCCAACCGGCAACTCCATCAAGGGAATGCAGTTCGAGTTGACGCTGCCGACCGGATGTTCGGTACCGTCCGACGCAAACGGAGTGCTATCCACGTATCTGCTCAGTTCCGGCGTTGCGCCGAACTATATCGGTGCCACCAAGACAGGAAACACGCTTTTATTTAATGTAACATACACAAATGGCTTAACAACAACAGGAGATTTTCTTGCCGTGTTGTGCGATATGGCAGGCACTGTGGCCGATCCGACTACAGCGAGCTTCCCGGTAACTGCGGGGTACAAGGTCGAAGATCTGCCACTTAACAGCGGTACCATATATCTTGCAACGGTCAGCATTGCGGCGACGAAGGTTGTGGTTAAGTAGCGGGATGAGGGATGAGGGATGAGGGATGAGAGGGCGCGGTGATCTGCGCCCTCTTTTGTAGCACTCCGGTTGTTGTAAACGATCAGAAGCTGATGGCAGCTTTCAGAGAGTAGATGGGGCGTTCCGCATATTCCGCTTCGACCGTAACACCAATCAGTGGCAACGGGGAAATTTTCAGGCCGCCGAAATAGCGCGGCACGGTGACGTTCTCTTTTTTCAGGGACGGTACCAGCGTATGCAGGTTACCTTTTGCCTCACTGTTGATCCACAATACGCCTGCTCCCGCATACGGGGTGAGAAACGGAAAACCCTTGCTGATGGAGGCGTCAATGCCGTAGGTCTGCACGTCAAGGTCGGATACGCCGGCCAGTTTTGTATAGGTCCCCCTGATGCCGACTGCCGGGGTCGCGATTCCTCCACTCAGAATCGATTTGCTCAACTCGGCGCCATACAATTTTACATTGCTCCCCGGTACGTAGGAATACATGGCGCCGACGTCAATGCCGAAGGGGAGCCCTTTGCGAGCACGCAGCTTCGGAATGACCAGGTACGAAGGGGCATCTTTGTTGAAGGCAGCGCTCCAGGCACTGCTGTTTTTGTCGATGCTGATCGCCGATGCCTCAATGCCGATGTCGAAACCGGTAATACCGAGCGAGGCGGCAGGTGCCATGTTCCGGTAACCGAGTGCGGCGCCGGCTTCCTTGCTCAGGCTTTTAAATGCATCCTGGCCGAACCCCGCAACCGAGGACTGTGTGAAATTGATGTCCGTTGCCAGCGCCGGTGAAACCGCAAGAGCCACTGCCGCCGCAACCATGCCGCATAATAACGTTTTTTTCATATATTCCCCCCTGAAATTGATAGTGGCTGTAGTGTACCAAAGTGGAAGCCGGGGGTCAATCGTCACATTCGTTTATCCCGGAATGAACATTTGGTTTCCGATTTGGTGAAGCGCCATAAAAAACCTGTAGAAACCGGTCAATCTGCCGATGGATAAAAGACATTACATGGCATATAGAAAGCCGGCACTCATTAATTGCCGGTTTTCCAGGGGCAGGGTGTGGCAAAATCGATCGAGATAAAAATACCGGATGATATAGAGTTCCGCGTCATGGGAAATGCGTTAGGGATGCTGATCGTTTTTGCCGGCCTTCTAGGCGGTGAGATGGTGCGTCAACGCAGCTTTGACTATTGGCTGGAGGACATTTTTCCCCTGCTGCTGCTGTTTGGGCTCGGGTACCGGTTGTTCAGGAACTTTCTGTCGACGATGATTGCCTATAAGGATGAAATCTCGCCGCAAGCGGAACTCCGAAACCGCCAAATTCGTGAAGCCCTCAAATTGGAACCGGCTGCGATGGCACAGATTACCGCCAAGACCGGCCTTTCCCCCGAAAAGGTGATGGATGAGGTTGCACGGCGCATCGAGAACAAGAAACTTGAGGCGTTGAAAAAAGACAAGTTCATTAATTGACGGATATTATGACCGACCCGAAAAGGCTTACTCTGGACAATGTCCTTCAGCTGCTGCAACGGAGTGCCCTGATCTCGGCAGGCCAGGCCCATGAAGTTCTGGCGCAGGGCAAATCCCAGGAACAGCGACTGTCCGCCCATCACCAATCTGTTGGTACCCGCCGGTCCCAGCCCGGTTCGGACTCCGTCTCTCCTGCTGAGCTCATCGCGTCGTTCAATATCGAACTGACGGATTCACCCGGAAGGCATCTGACCGAAGACCGGATCACCGAGGCGATTGCCGCGGTCGTCGGTCTTCCGTACCTGAAGATCGACCCGTTGAAGCTTGATCTGAATATCGTTACCACGCACATCCCACGCCCCTTTGCCCTCAAGAATCTGATCGTTGCCGTCGGTGAAAGTGACGGCGTCATTACGGTTGCGGTGGCCGACCCATTCAATGCCCAGATCGTCACCGAACTGGCCGAAGCCCGCAAGCTTGCCATTCGGCGGGTACTCAGCTCCAAGAGCGACATTCTCAAGATTCTGCGTGAATTTTACGGCTTCCGGGCGTCGGTGATGGCTGCCGAGGCGGAGGCAACCACGGCAGTCGATTTGGGGAACCTGGAACAATTTTTCAAACTCAAGGGTGCGCACGATATCGAGGGGACCGACCGGCATGTGGTGGCTGCCGTCGATTTCCTGCTGCAGTACGCGTTCGATCAGCACGCCAGCGATATTCACATCGAACCCAAAAGAGAAACAGCCCTGATCCGCTTCCGCATCGACGGGGTGATGCACAACATCCATGTCATTCCTAAACAGTTGCATGCCCCGATAGTATCACGCATCAAGTTGCTTTCCCGCATGGACCTTGCTGAAAAGCGCCGCCCTCAGGATGGGCGCATCAAGACCAATGCCAATAATAAGGACGTGGAACTGCGTGTCTCCACCGTTCCGGTCGCCTTCGGTGAAAAGGTGGTCATCAGGGTCTTCGACCCGGACGTCTTGCTTCAGGATCTGGATACCATGGGGTTTCATCCCCGTGAACTTTCCCTGTATAACTCGTTTATCCACCGTCCCAACGGCATTATCCTGGTGACCGGTCCCACCGGCAGCGGTAAAACGACGACCCTCTACTCGTCGCTCCGGACGCTCTCGTCACCGGAAGTCAATATCGTTACGGTTGAGGACCCGATCGAAATGGTTATGGAGGAATTTAACCAGATCGGTGTACAGAGCGCCCTGGGTGTCGGTTTTGATACTATCTTGCGCAACATCCTGCGCCAGGATCCGGACATCATCATGATCGGTGAAATCCGTGATAAGGAGACCGCAGACAGTGCCGTGCAGGCAGCCCTGACAGGTCACCTGGTGCTCTCGACGCTTCATACCAATGACTCTCCCACGGCGATCATCCGCCTGCTCGACTTCGGCGTGCCGTCGTTCCTGATATCGGCCACACTGATCGGTGTCGTTGCCCAGCGGTTGCTCCGCAAGATCTGCCCGCACTGTCGCCGTCAGCGCGACCTCACGTTCGATGAACGGGCATACCTGCAACTGGGGCGCAAGCATGTCAAGGTCTGGGAGGGAGGAGGGTGCCGGGAGTGCCGCGGTACCGGTTACAAGGGGCGCGTCGGTATTTTTGAGGTGATGGATATGAGCGACCGTATCAGGGGGCTGGTGAGCGCAACGGTGGAGCTGGCCGACCTGGTGAGCGCTGCCCGGGATGAGGGGCTGGTCAGTCTGCGGCAGGTGGCGGTCAGCAAGATGCTGGACGGCGTCACCACCTACGAGGAAGTCATCGCCATGACGGGATAGGGGTACAATTAGACGTTCTATCGAAAAATTAAAACTGTTTAAATTTAATTACCGATTTATCTATTGTTTGAAGTGTCTGGTTGAGGCCATCCGATTTGTTTTCCTGTTTTTTTCTGGCGGCATCCTCAAGAGCTTTGTTCTTCAAATTAACCAGATCCGCCTCTTTTTGACGTTTTTCATCCTCTGCTTTTTTAAACCGATTCTCAGCCGCCAGCCGTTTTTCTGCTTCTGATTTTTTGAACAGGTTTTCATCTTCCTGACGTTTTTCTTCTTCAAATTTTTCTTTGATCTGCGCCGGAGTGAGCGGTTCACCAACACAGACGACTTCTACCCGGTCATCGTATTCAACGATCTTGGATTCTTTGC
>CAIYZD010000325.1 GCA_903930585.1 uncultured Geobacteraceae bacterium
GTATATTTTTCTCTTTCTCTCTCTGACCATGCTGTTAAGCCCCCACCATTCCTGTGCCAGCCGAACTGTTAGAGCAGCTATCTTCAACTTCAAGCCTTTGGTCTATTCCGATACAGATGGTTCTGCGCGAGGTTTTTTTGTCAAAATACTTAACCATGTTGCACTAAAAGAAAATTGGAGCGTGCAGTATGTTCCAGGTACCTGGCAGGAGGGAATGGATCGCCTTAAGAACAATCAGGTCGATCTGCTTGTCTGCATAGGCAATACGGAAGAACGAGATAAATTTCTGGATTTTCCCAAAGAGTACCTCGTTCTGGACTGGGGTGTTATCTACAAGGCAAAAGGATCGAACATAAATAATATATTCGATCTCGAAGGCAAGACTGTCAGTGTGCTTAAGGGGAGCGTGTATCCGGCAGGTTTTCAAGAACTCACAAATAAATTTCATATAAAAGTCACCATCAAGGAAATGAGCAAAGCCAGCGATGTCCTTGCATCCGTGGTCTCCGGGAAAGCCGATGCAGCTGTTGCTCCCAATCTATCCGGAATACTGAACGAAGAGTGGCAACATGTGGAACGTACTCCTATTATTTTCACCCCGGTCAAACAGACCTTCGGCGTCAGTGAAGGTAAAAATGGTGACCTGATTGCAGCGTTGGACAATCAAATTGCTGCACTAAAGGCAGATCGTACCTCCGTTTATTACCAAGAGCTTGAACGACTCATGGGTAAAACGGAAAGTAAGATACTGAAAAAAGTGTATTTAGGAATATTCTGTGTTTTTGCCGCACTGTTAATAGCGATCTCGTGGAATATTATTTTGAAACGCCGGGTGAATGCAAAAACAGAGCATCTTGAAGCAGAGATTGCAGAACGGAAGCGAATTGAAGAGTCCCTCAAGGAAAGTGAATTCCGCTGGAAATTTGCCTTGGAAGGAGCAGGTGATGGCTTATGGGACTGGAACATTCAAACCGGAGGGGCATACTACTCACGACACTACAAGGAAATGCTCGGTTATTCAGATAATGAAATGAGCAACTCATCTGATGAATGGGTGAAACGTATTCACCCCGATGATGCACCTACCGTGTTCGCTGCACTCGAACCGTATCTCGCTGGCAAAACGGGAACGGCTACTATCGAATATAGGATGTTGTGCAAGGATGGCAGCTTGAAAGCTATACTTGGTCGAGGAATGGTTGTTAGCTACGATAGCAATGGTAAACCCTTGCGTATGATTGGTACAAACTCTGATCTCACCATGCGCAGGCAGGCGGAAGAAGCCTTGGCGAGCAGCGAGCGGTTCTTGAAGGCGATTATTGACACAGAACCAGAGTGCATCAAACTCCTAGATATCGACGGAAATTTGCTGATGATGAATGGGGCCGGGCTAGCGATGATAGACGCTGACTCCTTTGAACAGGTAAAAGGGCAATGTGTCAATCCATTGATAACTGACAGCTACAGGGCTGCCTTCACGGCTCTAACGAAACAGGTCTTTCAAGGGATTCCCGGAACACTTGAATTTGAGATTATCGGTCTCAAAGGTAGGCATGTCTGGCTGGAAACCCACGCTGTTCCATTTCGTAATGAACAGGGGGATATTGTTTCATTGCTGGGAATAACCAGAGATATTACTGAAAGCAGACATGCGATAGAAGTAAGCCGAATCCGAGAGTCGCATTATCGTACCCTCTTCAACAACACTCTTATTGGTGTAGCTGTTACAGACGAGAATTTCAAATTCACGGAAGTGAATGATGCTTTTTGCAATATGGTTGAATATTCAGCGGAAGAACTTATCGGTAAAATGAGTATTGCCGATGTTAGTTATCCTGAAGATGCTGACAAGAGCATTAAGATGGTTAAGAGAATCATGAAACGTGAAATTGACCATTATTCCATTGAAAAAAGGTATCTCTCAAAAACCGGAAAAATTGTTTCAGCAATGATTTACATCAACGCAATGTACAATCCAGACGGAGATTATCTGGGTTCAACCGGCTCGATACTTGATATCACCGAACTCAAGCAAGCTGAAGAAGGTCGCATTCTTCTTGAGAAACAGCTGCTTCATGCGCAGAAACTGGAAAGTTTAGGTGTATTGGCTGGTGGCATAGCTCACGATTTTAACAATATTCTGATGACGATAGTCGGAAATGCCGACCTTGCATTGATGAAAATGAATCCGGAATCACCGTCCATTGAAAACCTGCACAAGATTGAACAGGCGGCAGCCAGAGCAGCAGA
>CAIYZD010000326.1 GCA_903930585.1 uncultured Geobacteraceae bacterium
CCCTAGTACAAGTCAGGGCCCGCAATATAGTAAAAACGGCTTAGGTGCCGTGCCCCGCAGGAACGGTACTTATGCCGAGTGCCTTATTGAGCGCTCTTTGAAGCGTATGGGCCATAAGGGATACCCGGGCCGGGAAAGGCGAACGTTTTTAGATTTGCCTGCCGGGCCAGTGGAACATAATTGGGGAGTGCCTTGGCTACAGCAGCATTTACCGCCATAACAATCAGGTTTGCAAAAGGATTCCCGGTGTTTTGGTTTTGTGGGACATAGACCATCTTTTGATTGTGCTCCCAAAGAGTTTCCCCCGTTTTACCGCTCTTAATGACGTATGAGATATCGACCGTAACCTGGGTACTCAGAATCAAATATGTTGAATCCCATTGGTTGATTGTCACATAAAGGATTGCATCCGCTCCGAAAAGTCCCGCCAATTTCTCCGCTGGGGCACTATGGACAAGGCTTGAATCCGATAAACCATCATCTTCCAGCATTCTCTTGACTAAGTTGACAGGAAATACATAGTATCCATTTTCTGCTAAAGGAATCGAAATTGTTGACAAAAAATAATCGGAAGCGGTTACTTCCACGCTCCGGTTGACGACGGGTACCACCAGTATTGAACTGGGTTTTGCCTCATTGAACTTTGCATAATCCTTTTGTTGCGTTGTTACGCATCCTCCCAACAAGAACAGTACGGAAAATATCAAAAAGATTCTGGTCATTGTGCCACCTCTTTTGTCTGAACTGGCAGTGCCGTAGGTGCAGACGTCTTTTCCTTTTCTTTCGGTCGTTTTTTTGCATTATCGATCATTTTAGTCATTAATATTCGTGATTCTGGCCATTTGTCGCGTTCTTTCTTGAAATATATCAAACTTTCTTCAAAATTGCCCTTTTCGTACAGGACGAAACCATATTCAGCAAATATACCTGGAGGGACTTTGTCAGACTCAGCTCCTTTTTCAATAGTACTTTTGAGAGCCACTACAAATTGGTCGTACTCTGCAGGATTTTTGTAGTGATCATAAAGTTTTTGATCATAATCTTCCCAGGCATATCTGGAAGTTGGAGCGCAGCCGGTTGTTGACAGTATTGTAATAATAAACAGCCACACATGGATGGTTTTCATTTTATCTCCTGTTATCGAACCGTTATTGTCTTTAATTCGCTTTCAACAAAGATATTTTGTTCATATACAACGTTTCCGTTCTCAATAATAGCCACACGATGAGTACCTGGTTCGATAGTCACCGTTTTCGGATCGCCACCATATACCGCAGCCTTGCCAAGATTTATTCCATCAATTACTAATTCAGCTGTTGCAGAAGCTCCTTTAATGGCAATGCTCGGTCGGGAATCAACCGATCTTACGGAGGTGGAGGGCATTGAACAGCCAAAAACGAATAGTAGAACTATCAATAATGAATAGTTTTTCATTTTATTACCTCTTCTACGAAAATTTTGTCTGCTTTTGCAGCAGCTATTGATCCGGTAATGACTTCACAAATAGCGCCCTCATTGTTCTCATTGTCACCGAAAAACGAAGTAATGCGTATTTCATCTATTTTCTTGGGTGGGAGATGTATTTCAAATCCAGATTGTTTACTTTTAACGGCAGAACCTTGCTCCATGATTTGCAAAACATCCCCGGCCTTCAGCCCCTGTTTCTGGCCTCCGCTTATAAAGACAGTGCCGTCCTGGATTTCAAGTACATCAGTTTTCCATTTTCGGTCATCCAAAGTTGAAACTAATTTATCGAGCATATCTGAAATAGCGGCAGATATTGCCCGGTCGTTGAGAGTCGCATCGTATTCTGCCCGGCTACCATAGCCTGCAATCTCTCCGGATTCAGTGCTGGCTTCACCTACTCCGGAGGCAGAATAAAATGCTTGTCCCGTTTTTACGTCAACCAATCGAGCCTCAACTTTTGCCCGAGCAGTTTGAACTTTCGTGCTGGATAAGAAGCCAGATTTTCCACCGACGGAACGCCCAAACTCTGTCACTGAACCAACAATAAGCGCATCTACACCTATAAGCTTGGCATCACCGCTTATAGCCTGTTCTCTCTGCACTTTAGAAATGTCGGATCGTTCAAATACCACAAACTTGTTTGACATAATGAGTTTTGCCGCGAGCATATCAGATGCCTGCTTACCGATCCGATCATAGTCTTGATCCGTCATTAAGGAACGACCATAGTTAGACTCATTGCTGAATCTGGCGATTGCGACTTTGCGCTTGTATTGTTTTGTCGTGGGCAGCTGGGCAGCTGCCTGTGCTTTAACCTGTTGAGCTTTGCTCGCAGGTGCTTCAACGTGCTCAGGAGGAGTTGAAACCGTGGCGCAGCCAGCAGGTAGAGTCAGCGCAATCCATACCATAACGTTTTTTCTAGTAAACATTTTGTTGTCTCCCGAACCATAATAAATTGTAGCACAAATATATAATAATCATTTTTGGTGAATGTCAATAATTCTCTTGACATAATTCCATTGTTCCATGCCTGTCTTTTGAGCGCAAAGCCTTCTAAGCCAGCGGAGTAAAGTAATACCCAGCTGCCAGATGTTGCGCCGTTTGAAGAGGTGCCACCAATTTCTTTTGACTTTCACCGCAGTCGTCTGCTACAACCCACGCTACAATTGTATCACAAAGACGTTTGGTGCTGTGCTGTGAAAGCATAGTTAAAAGGGAAGAGGGTGCGAATCCCTCGCTGTCCCGCAACTGTAACAGGCGATGAACGCCGCATGATGCCACTGGAGTTTTTCGGGAAGGCGCGGCCAGTAAGATGACCCTGAAGCCAGGAAACCTGCCACTCCGTCATAGTTTTGGGACCTCCGTGGAACGAGGGGCCGAAGCCTGATCGTATCAGATTATCCGGTTTTTGAGCCCCAGTCCCTTCCACGGACCGGGGTTTTCTCGTTTTGGAGGGCGAAATGGCGCACATAATCTTTATCACCGGCGGAGCACGTAGCGGAAAAAGTGCTTTTGCGGAAAAACGGGCACGGGAGTTCGGAGCGCCTCTCGGTTATCTGGCTACGGCGCAGGCACATGACAGCGAGATGGATGAGCGTGTCAGGAAGCATCGTGAACGGCGCGGCGCCGAATGGAGCACGATTGAAGAACCGCTGTGTCTGGCAGAAACGCTGGCACGATGCGATGGTCACTATACGGTAATCCTTGTGGATTGTGTGACGCTCTGGCTTTCCAACCTGCTGTTCAACTATGAAGAAGAGGGTGAACAGGTTGGAGAGTTGATTCATCAGGAACTGGAGCGGTTAAAGAGTACGCTCCGCAAGATGGTGACGCCGGTTATTTTCGTCAGCAACGAGGTTGGTATGGGGATTGTGCCCGACAACGCTCTGGCGCGATTGTTTCGGGATATTGCCGGGACTGCGAACCAGACCCTCGCTGCTGCAGCGGATGAGGTGCATGCCGTAATCAGCGGGATTCCGTTACGTTTGAAATAATAACCTGAATCCGTTTGCTGCGTCACGGATTCAGGAATTAGATAAGGAGATTTGCATGGACATCATAAAGGAAACAGTCGAACGCATTAAACCGGTCAGTCAGGAATTGCTGCAACAGACACAGACGAGGCTGGACAATAAGACCAAACCGCCCGGCTCGCTGGGACGACTGGAAGAATTTGCCCGTCGTATGGTCGCTATCAGCGGCAATCCTGATCCGGACCTTGCGAAAAAGGTTGTATTTACCTTTGCCGGTGACCATGGCGTTACGGAAGAGGGGGTCTCGCTGTATCCTCGCGAAGTAACCCCGCAGATGGTACTGAACTTTCTCTCCGGCGGCGCCGGAGTCAATGTGCTGGCCCGCCATGCGGGGGCGGATGTGCGGGTCGTCGATGTCGGGGTTGATTATGACTTTGCCGGTGTTGCCGGTCTGATCCATAAAAAGGTTGCCCGGGGTACGAAAAACTTTGCCAACGGTCCGGCCATGAGCAGAGAGGAAACTCTTGCCGCCATGACAGTCGGGATTGAGCTGGCTGATCAGTGTCGTATCGAAGGGGTGGGGCTGGTCGGAACCGGCGAGATGGGGATCGGTAATACGACGCCGTCATCGGCCATCATTGCCGCCATCTCCGGCAAGACGGTGGCGGAAGTGACCCATCGCGGCACCGGTATCGGTGACGCGGCGCTGATCAACAAGATTCGTGTCATAGAACAGGGGCTGGCGCTTAACAAGCCCGATCCCGCTGATCCGCTGGATGTGCTGGCCAAGGTCGGCGGCCTGGAAATAGCAGCCATCGCCGGTCTGGTGCTCGGATGCGCGGCCAATTCGATTCCGGTCGTGATTGACGGCTTTATTTCTACCGCCGGCGCCCTGATCGCCTCGGAACTGCATCCCCATGTGCGCGACTACATATTTGCCGCCCATCAGTCGGTGGAAATCGGGCACAGCTTCATGCTGGAACGGATCGGTGTCGAACCGATTCTCGATCTCAAGTTTCGTCTGGGCGAAGGGACCGGAGCCGCACTGGCCATGACGCTGATCGAGGCCGGGGTAAAGGTGCTGAAAGAGATGGCTACCTTTGAACAGGCCGGAGTAACGCACTGAAAAAGAAAAGGATGAAGGATGAAGGATGAACAGAGGCTTGGTTTTCATCTCTCAACTCTCATCAGATGTTACAAAGAATAATGAAAGTCACAATAAAATACAAAAGGATTAGACCAATGTCGACCCAGATTGAATCCGCCCGCCAGGGTATAATCACCCCCCAGATGCAGACGGTTGCTGTTAACGAGCAGCTTGAGGCGGAGTACATCCGCCGGATGGTGGCCGAAGGGAAGATCGTCATCCCCTGGAACCACAACCGCAAACCGGCGCGCATTGCCGGCATCGGCAAGGGACTCTCCACCAAAGTCAACGCTTCCATCGGCACCTCTTCGGATATTATCGACTACGAAGCCGAGATCAGGAAGGCGCTGGCTGCGCAGGAATCCGGGGCGGATACCCTGATGGAACTCTCCGTTGGCGGCGACCTCGACCGGGTCCGTCGTGAGGTGATTGCCGCCGTCGACCTGCCGGTGGGGAATGTGCCGCTCTACCAGGCGTTCTGCGAGGCTGCCCGCAAATACGGCGATCCGAACAAACTGGACGATGAGATGCTCTTTGACATCATCGAGCAGCAGTGTGCCGACGGCATGGCTTTTATGGCGGTGCATTGCGGCATCAATCTCTGCACCATCGAACGGTTGCGTAAGCAGGGATACCGCTACGGCGGGCTGGTTTCCAAAGGCGGTGTCTCCATGGTGGCCTGGATGATTGCAAACAACCGCGAAAATCCGCTCTACGAAAAGTTCGACCGCGTCGTCTCGATTCTCAAAAAATATGACACGGTACTTTCGCTCGGCAACGGTCTGCGGGCTGGTGCGATCCACGATTCTTCGGACCGGGCTCAGATACAGGAGCTGATCTTCAACTGCGAGCTGGCTGAGATCGGCCGCGACATGGGGTGCCAGATGCTGGTTGAGGGGCCTGGGCATGTGCCGTTGGACGAGATCGAGGGGAACATCCAGCTGCAGAAACGAATGAGCGGCGGCGCGCCGTACTACATGCTCGGCCCGATTGCCACCGATGTGGCCCCCGGTTTCGATCACATCACCGCCGCCATCGGAGCGGCCCAGTCGAGCCGTTTCGGCGCCGACCTGATCTGCTACATTACCCCGGCCGAGCATCTGGCGCTCCCGAATGAAGAGGATGTGCGCATGGGGGTCAAGGCGGCAAAGATTGCGGCCTATATCGGCGATATGAACAAGTACCCGGAAAAAGGGCGCGAGCGGGATAAGGAAATGTCCAAGGCGCGCCGCGACCTGAACTGGGAAAAACAGTTCCAGTTGGCGCTCTATCCCGAGGATGCCCGCGCTATCCGTGCCAGCCGTACCCCGGAGGATGAGAACACCTGTACCATGTGCGGCGATTTCTGTGCCTCGCGCGGGGCAGGGAAGCTGTTTGCCTGCGATTTGCGCGGGGATAAGATCTGAACTTGACCATGTGTGTCGCAAAGCGTAGATGCCCTGTGACGCACATGCTTTCCGGGTTACCACCCTTCACCGTCTCCCCATGCCGCTTTTCTGTCTCAGCGCCGTCTCCAGGTTTGCGCCGGCTTTCGAGTCTCCCGGGTCGGCTTGCAGTGCCAGGGAAAATTGCTCGATGGCGGCATCAAGCTGACCGTAACGGGCATACAGGGTTCCCAGATTGTTGTGATAAATGGAATTGCCCGGATCGATACGGATGGCCGCTGAAAATTCTCTCTCCGCATCATCCGTGCGCCCGATTCGTGCCAATACGATTCCCAGGGCAAAGTGAACCTCGGCATCGCCGGGATCAATGGACAATGCCTCTTCATACTGGGCGATTGCCTCCGGCAGCTTGTTTTGTGCTGCCAGTACCCGGGCCAGATCGTAATGTGCCAACGCGTTGTTGGGATCTATCGCCAACGATGTGAGATATTCAGCGGCGGCTCGGTCTGGCTCGTTCTGTCGGTCGTAGGCGTTCCCCAGACAATCGTGGGCGAAGCTGTTGTTCTCGGTGACCTCTACGGCGTGACTGAGCAGAACCCGATTGTCCCGCCAATATCCGAGCTGGATCCATGTGCCTATAGTCCACCAGATCAACAAGCCTGCCGCGACGAGTCGAATCGACCGAATCCACCCCGGAAATCTTGCGCAAAGATCGGCCCCCCCCCAACTCGCTGCGGCGAATATGCCTATCAAGGGAAGATAGGTATAACGATCGGCCATCGATTGTCTGCCGACCTGAATGAGACCGATGACGGGCAGCAGGGTGATCGTATACCAGAGCCAACCGGCCAGCAGATAGGGAGTCCGTTGCCGGTACTTGATCACAAGAATGCTCACCAGGCTTAAAAAAACCGCCGAGCCGGCGGCCTTCCAAAAGGGAACGGGGGTAAACGGATAAAAAACGGCAAGATCGAAAGGCATGGCCGTCTTTTGGAGATATGCCGATGCCGACCAGAGGGCATTGGCCATACGATCATGCAGAGGCAACCCTGTAAAGGTGGCAACGCTCTTTTTCTGTGCGTACTGGGTGACAACCGCCGAGGCGACGGAGAAGACGACGAAGGGAATTTTTTCCAAAAGGAGGGCTTTCAAGCCGATGCCGCACGCTTGTCCCTGCCTGGTAAAGGGAGAAGCCAGCCGTTCCAGAGGCCAGATGTCCAGAATGATCAATATCGCCGGTACGGTGACCAGCATGGCCTTGGCGGTGAGTCCCACTGAAAAAGAGGCCAGCGCCAGCAGGTAAAAACTCTTTTTCGACTCCTTAACATACCGTCCGTAAAAATACAGAACCAGCATCAGGAATAATCCGCTCAAAACATCCTTTCTTTCGGCTATCCAGGCAACGGACTCGACATGAAGAGGATGCAGGGCGAAACAGGCGGCGACAAACAGGCTTCTCCATACGGCTCCGGTTATTGAATGAAAGACAAGAAAGAGCAGGGAAGCGTTCAGCGCATGCAGCATGGCATTGACCAGATGGTATCCCATGGGATTGTCGCCGAAGAATTCTGCGTCCAGCATGAGGGAAAGCCAGGTAAGGGGGTGCCAGTTACCGGCGTGAAAGGCGGTGATCGCCCACCGTAGCGAGCCGAACGACAGCCCGGAGAGTACCTGGGTATTTTGGTAGAGGTAATCGGGATCGTCGATGACGCTGAAAGGAAAGAAGGCGACTCGGGAATAGACGAGGAAGGTGACGATGAACAGGGCAAGCATGATCGTAATCGTTGGATGTGTTTTAACCATCAGCATCTTCTCCCTACCGTAGCACGTAGCCGACCGTTATTACTCAACGGTCATTATCTCATCGATTTCCGGCACGATCCGGTTCACCTTCCCTTGAATATTCTACGCCGCATTTTTTAGCAGCTAACAACCGCGCCTGTCAACGGCAATACAGAGAGACCGGATTTCTTTACCACCAATAATTCAGGGAAGAGGAGATGGTCATTATCGAAACGTTTTGACATACGTTTCAATTTTCCCGTACTATTACCTATTTTCTTCCGCTGGATCAGAGGCAGACGGCGTTATCATGAATATTCTTCCCTCCGACAACAGCTACAGCACCTTCTGTGACCTGACCAGCGGCTATCGGATGTTCTGCGTCATGTCCGAAGCGCTCAGCTCCGGAATCATCGACGTACTGGATCAGGGGGAGTATTCTGTCGAAGAATTGCTGGCAGTGACCACGCTGCATTCTGAAGAGGGGAGGCGCTTCATTGAGCTGCTGGTGAGTGTCGGGTTACTGGAACAGTATGACGGACGTCTCTATCTCTCTCGTTTCAGCAGGACATACCTGAGCCGGACGAGCTCCGCCAGTCAGCGCCACGTTATCGAGTTCGAGCCGACGCTAATGGAAAACTGGCGCAAACTTGGGACCGTGCTGCGTGAAGGGCAGGGGACGCTGATCCGGGAGCAGTCAGATGATGACTACCGGGAGCGGCTGCAGCTCTTCCAACGGGCCATGACCGAAGCGGCAGAGGTTCGCTGCCGGGAGTTGTGGGATGCGGTCACCCTGCTGCCGGAACGGGGGCTCATCATCGATATTGGCGCCGGGAACGGTACCTATCTGCAAGAGTTCCTGGCGCGCCACCCGGAGTGGCGGGGGATTGCCTGCGATCTTCCGGACGTCTGCGCCGGAGTGACGGCAGAGGCTGTTCCGGAAAACCTGACCTATCACCCCTGCAACATTCTGGACCGGGAGGAACTGGCCGGCGTGGTTGCCACATATCGCGCTCAGGCGGATATCCTGCTCTTTTCCAACATCTGCCACTGCTACAGCCCGGACGAAAATGGGCCCCTGCTGCTTCAGGCCGGGGAGTTGCTGGCTGATGACGGCCTGCTGATCGTCCACGACTTTTTCCGGGATGCCAACAGCTATGGCGCGCTGTACGATCTGCACATGCTGGTCAATACCTATAGTGGCCGCAGCTACACGGTCGCCGAAACCGCCGCGATGCTGTGCAGCGCCGGATTCGGGTATCATGCGGTCATCGAACTCCCTTCCCGCTCCCTTGCTCTGGTTGCCACCCGTGCCACCCCCTATCCGGGAGTTTCATCACTCTTTGCCATGAAAAGTCACGCACTCTCCCATGGATTCTTCGCCGCCGTGGAGCTCGATCCGGCACGTATCCGCAGCGAGGCGTGGGTCCGGGCCAAATGTACCTATGGCTGTTCGCAGTACGGTAAACGGTGGAGTTGTCCCCCCCACACCATGGATCAGGCCGGTTTTCAGGAACTGCTCGGGTGCTACTCGCGGGCGCTGCTGGTTGCCGGACAGCCGCCGCTGCGTGATTTTCAGGAAAAACTGCTGGAGTTGGAGCGGGAAGCGTTTCTGGGCGGGTTCAAGAAGGCGCTGATATTCAGCGGCGGTCCCTGCTGCTGGTGCGAGAGTTGCGATGAAACGCGGTGTCACTTCCCGGAAAAACGGAGGCCGTCACTGGAATCGTGCGGCTGCGATGTTTTTGCCCTGGCGGAAAGCTGCGGCATCCCGGTCGCCCCGCTCCGTAACAGTGATGATTTTGTGCAGTATGTCGGGCTGCTGCTGGTGGATTAATCGGTGCCGGCAACTTCCCCAAGACCAATTTTGTGGTATTATTCAGCATGAACCTTGAATCGCTTGTTGCCACATACGGATATCCGGCTCTCCTGGGCGGCGCGCTGCTGGAAGGGGAGACCATCGTTATTGTCGCCGGTGTTATGGCGCACAGCGGCTATCTTCAGCTGCCGTGGGTCATCGCTGTCGCTTTCTGCGGTGCCTTTTGTGCCGATCAGTTCTGGTTCCAGGTGGGAAAAAGAAAGGGAAAACAGTTTTTCGACAGCAGGCCTCACTGGGAGTTCCG
Source organism: uncultured Geobacteraceae bacterium (assembly GCA_903930585.1). Taxonomy (GTDB): domain Bacteria; phylum Desulfobacterota; class Desulfuromonadia; order Geobacterales; family Pseudopelobacteraceae; genus JACRCG01. The sequence continues at coordinate 9,875 of CAIYZD010000326.1, forward strand.
TATCGACAAGGTGCGCCGCTTTCTGGTCCGCTATCAGATCGTTGCCATTCTCAGCTATCGCTTCATCTACGGTACGCGGACCATCACGCCGGTCGTGATCGGCGCGAGCGATTTTGCAACCAGGCGGTTCATACTCCTCAACCTTTGCAGCACCCTTCTCTGGTCGGTGGTGGTCTCTTCGGCGGGCTACTTCTTCGGCAATGTCATCGAGGCACTCCTCCACGATTTTCGCAAATATGAACTTGCCATCATGCTCGTTATAGCTGCGGCGGGTGGAACGTTCTGGTTGTATCGCTACCGGCTGAAAAACCGGTAGTCTGAGTCAATCGCCAATTGACAACGCCGCAGAGATCCCGGATAACCGTTGCCATGAAAATTGTCATTGTTGAAAATCCCCGCCCCCTCACCGTTGAACATTATAACGATGTGGCCAATGCGCCGCTTTCCGCCAGCCTGAACAGCGGCTATGCCCTGGCTGTTGCCCGCCGGGCCGGATGGGATGCGGCCCATCTGGATTTCAGTTCCGGGAATGAGGATGCGGTCGCCATCGCGGCCCGCATTCACGCTGAGGCGGCCGATATCGTTCTCTTTCACTGGGTCTACTCGTGGGGTGATGAAGAACGTGTTCGCAGGATAATAGCGCTGCTGCGCCGGGAAAACGCTACTCCCCTCGGCGCCTTCGGCCTGTTTCCCACACTTTCTCGTGAAATCCTCATGCAGTATGCTCCGCAGCTGGATTTTGTCCTGGCAGGGGAGTTTGAGGAAACACTGGACGAACTGCTGTTGCTCTTCGGTGTACGGCGTGCGATTGCGCCTTTGCCGGGTCTCTTTCTGCGTGGTGAAAAATTGGTGCCGCGCCCCTTGATCACCTCTCTAGCCCAGCTCCCCGTGCCGGATGACGTGGGAGCCAACTGCAGTTATACAAGCCTGAACATCGCCGCCAGTCGCGGATGCTTTGGTGAGTGCAGTTTTTGCTTCATTCACCGTTACTACGGTTGCAGCCGTCGCCGGGTACGGGATCTTGCTTCGCTGGAGCGGGAACTGGAACTCCGTCTCTCACGGCGCGATGTCAAGAGCCTCTACTTCATCGATCCGACCTTTATCGGTCAGGGAGCTCGCGAGCGGGAACGGGTTGGGGAGATCGGACGGATGGCACGGCGCTTCGGGCTCCCTTTTGGTTTTGAAACACGGGTGGATTGCATTGATGAACCCATACTGGCGTCTTTAGTTGAAAACGGTGCGACCTCCGTTTTTCTCGGTATCGAGTCCGGCTGCGATTCCGTGTTGAAGCGGATCGGCAAAAGGATTGACACGGAGCAGATCCGCCGGGCGGTGCGGATTGTCCGGGAGTGCGGGATGCAGTTGAACCTTGGTTTTATTATGTTCGAACCGGATTCCACCCTGGCGGAGCTGGAAGAAAATTATTTGTTCCTTGAAGAGCTGGAACTGCTTGCCGATCATGAGCTGACCGCCAACCTGCTCTACCATAACCAGATCGTGCTGCATGGTTCGGCGGCCTGGGAACGCTTTGAGCGGGATGGACGGCTGCTGGTAAACGAACATCTTCCGTTCGAGGCCCGCTGCCGGTTCCGGGATGAACGGGTGGGGGATATCTGCTCGGCCATGGGGCGGCTGACCGCGCACTATTTCAGTGATATGGATGCCCTGCGGCAGACCTGTTCCGCTTC
>CAIYZD010000327.1 GCA_903930585.1 uncultured Geobacteraceae bacterium
CATCATGCGCCTTGTTTTACTCTTTACATCTGTTGTTCTGCTTATTACAAGCGGTTGCGTACGATATGCCCGCAACGTAAATTCGCTCTATGAACCGTCTTCTACCGTTAGAGGCGGCACCGGCGAAATTTACATCATCATTCCCGAAAGTCAGCAGACGCAATCACCTGATATCAAGTGGGTGTTTGGCGATGTCACGGATGGCGACAACAGGAAGGTTGATAATGTGATCAGTCCCCGCTCTTCGGCGGAAATTGTACAGACGGCTTTAAGTCTTGAATTAAAAAAAGGTGGGTATGGCATTACGTTGACATCAAAGCATCGGGATGACGAAAAATGGGCAATCGACATCTCTAAAACGGAAATAAAGCTTGATCAGGTTTCCGCTCTGGCAGATATCAAGGCAACATGCCGGGTGTTGGTGGGATTGAATCTCTATAAAAACGGTCAGCTGGTCAAACGGCTTCAATATGAATCAACATCCTCGAAAACCGACATCAAGGATCGCGACCTGCTTGCACAATATGTTCTTGGAGACGCCCTGCAGTCTGTCATGTTGAAGGCATTACCGGACATACACAACCTGTTCAAACCATAATATATTAATATCAATAAAACCGAATGCAGATTCTTGACCCACATCAAACTTATGAACCGTTTTCTCTGCTACCTTACAATCATCACGAAGCAAGGAGAAAGGTAATACACTTCAATACGTGCCAACTGTTCAGCACCAAATATGTCTAAAGGAGAGAAATCAATGGGAAATTGTGGATGCGGTCATTCTGCAGGTGCGGGGCCGTTTGCTGAAGGAAGGGATCTGGTTGAGTTCGTTTCACATGCACATGGTGGAACTCTTAAGAATCAATCGCTGCCTGATGGGGGACTGCCAACGGCATGTCAGGGATGTGGAACAGCTTTTACTCTGGAAACTTTTGTGGCCCGTTGCCCCGAGTGTGGTGGAGTACATGCCGTATCACCACCCCGCTGTGGAGATTCGGCCAATATCCAATTTGCAGGTACTGGCTATCAGCTACAATGACAAAAGGGTATGCCTGAAAGCAAAAATAACTATCTGGGAGGAGATTATACTGGCGCCTGTATATCTAATTTCTACTATGCTACTTGCTCAAGAAGTGTCACCAGCATCTCGACACGTGGCATGGCAACAGCGTGCTTCTGACCCTGTTCAAGTGGTTTCATAAAAATCGCCGTCGTCTCAAGTTGTCGTCTTTCCTCCCGGTCGATTAGCATGGAAGGTTTGTATGCACCCATGCTATCGGTAAATATCAGCATGTCTTCTGCATACTTTTCATGAATTGGTGTGCTGAGCTCTTGAGCATTCGCAGCCCGTATCACTTCTATCATTATTTCTCGTATGAGGCTTCGAGTGCGTGGCGCCGCCAGTAAACGGTCAACTGTTTGTACGAGCAGAGTGCAAAGACCGTTAAATGGAATATTCCAGACAAGCTTCTCCCAGCGTGCCTTTGTGATGTCATCAGTTATTTGGCAATCAATTCCGCAGTGATTAAAAACCGATGCAAGCGTTTCCAGCCTGTCCCTATTTCCACGGAGGTATTCTCCGATGGTTATGCGTCCAGCTCCCAGATGCCTGACCTCTCCCGGTTTGCCGCGATTGGAGCAGAGAAACGCAACGCCGCCAATAATGCGTTCACCACCAAACAACTCTGACAGTGTTTCTTCGTTACCCAAGCCATTTTGAAGCGTTAGAATCTGCGTTTTTTCGCCAACCAGGGGACTGATAAGGTCGTAGAGCATATCATTCGCAAATGTTTTCAAGCCAACAAGCACTAAGTCAACCGGCCCAATGTCTTCCGATCGGAGATATCCCTGAATTAGTGGTAACTCAAAATCTCCATTGATTGAAAACACCTTCAGACCGTTTTTCAATAGAGTATCATAATCACTACGCAACAAAAAATGGACATCTTGAGAGCCTCGTTGTAGCAATGCACCATAATAGAGACCTAAAGCACCTGAACCAACAATCGCAATTTTCATCTGTATACCTCGTACTTTACCTGTTGAACTCTATGGGTGAAATGTTATTGTTTGCAACCGCCATGTTTTGCCCATTGGGTGTCCATTGATATCCTTCTATAGCATTGGAAAAGTCATGAAAATGGCCTCCCAGCCGGAAGCGGAGAGACCATCAGTACTACCGGAATTGGCCTGTAAAAAACTTTAAATGGCGGAAGCACATGGGAATCGAACCCACCGAGGAGATTTCCCATCCCCCCCACCGGTTTTGAAGAGCGATTTTAGCCACTTAACCACAACTAACAACCATCACGAACAAAGTTAGAATAAGGCTTTGAACTCCCTCCCCTTAATTGTGTAGTGTTGCAAATCATGCTGAATTTTGTCGGCATTGTCCCACCAGTGTCCCATGGGACATTGCACTACCCCACCCCCCACC
>CAIYZD010000328.1 GCA_903930585.1 uncultured Geobacteraceae bacterium
ACAGGGTCTCGTTGCTCACCCCGACCTCCTTCAGATTTTTGTGAAAAATTTCGAAGTCTGCAGCATCAACCCACGAGAGTATCTTTTGTTTGCTGTCTGCGCTAAGAGTAATACTGTTCCGTTTGTCCGTTGCCGCAAGAATCGCCTCAAGCTCAAGGAGCGAGAGATCCTGCCCTTCATCGACAATAATATGGGCGTACCAGCCAAGTGCATCGCGGATCGGCCCGTCCTTCTCACGTAGTTGGCACAGCCGCAGCAGAACACTCAGGTCAGCAAATGACACGGTCTGGCTTTTGGTCGAGTACCGTCGACGCAAGTCGGTCAGAAACGTTTCTCTGCTCTTTCCTTCGGCAAAAAGAGCATCGAGCACGTACGGCTGTCCGTAAAATCGCCACAGATCCTGAAGAGGGTCTGCTTCACGTACTTCCGTGACATAACGGACCAACAGACCGGACAGTTGCGATGATTTCTTCTGTGCCGTCAGTTCATCGTTGACAACCGGCTTAATGATCTTGCCGGTCAGAGCGGTGATGGCACTCAATGTCCAGGCGCTGAATGTATCAACTCTGGTGCTGCCGAGAAGATCGGAGGAGGTCTGCCTGACGTAGTTACGAAGCACCTTGTTGAACATGAGGACAAGGCAGCGATCAGGAGTAAATCTGTCGGGATCGTTAAACTGTAGGCACGATAGACGATGGAGGCTCACAACAGTCTTGCCGCTGCCGGCGCCACCGGTGATGAGGGTGCAGCCGTCGGTGGCTTCAGAAGTAATCATGTGAAATTGATCAGGGGAGATTAGCGAGACAATATCCACCATGCGATGGTCCTGGTTCGCCACCTTGGTGTCAGTAGTGGTATGAAACTGTTTTTCGTTTTTTACCCAAGAGTCACCGGCCAACTCATACAAATCTCCGCCGCATTCCATGCGCCGGATGGAACGTTTTGCGATCTCTACCGTGTCACGCCGGGTTATCACTCCCTCCCGCTCTTTGCCCTGAATGGTTTCGAAGTATTCATCACCAGGGTCAAAGTCATAGAAAAAGCGCGAGATCGGGGCTTTTCGCCAGTCAACAACCAGTGCCCGGTTATCATGGGATACGAACCCCTGCTTCCCGATAAGATACTCTTTCGAGCCGATTTTCTTGTCGGTATCGTTAATCCCGACAATCCCGAAGTACGGACTGTCAGTCATCTGGAAGGATGAAAGATATTTTCTGGGATCAAATTTGTCGTTCTCGATGAGCTTTTCTGTTAACAAGTTCTTTTCATGCCAGTTTACTGATTCAAGGCGTTCCTTCTCCAGTTCAGCACTGTAGGCATCGTGATGGGCTATCTTGGTCCTGTTCTGTCTGGCAGTTTCCTCGATTGAGGTGAGTACCCCTGACAGACGCTCTTGTTCTTGCCGGACTATGTCAAATTCGGATTTTCCACTCATATGCAGACCGAAGCCAATCCTGTTATTAATTGAAATTTGAAATTGATGACACGACATTATCATCAGAGGGAACTGTAGTTTTCTGTACATGCAGACAAAATAAAAGGCCCTGGATTTGTCGGAGTGTAACTCCTATTGCCAGAGCCTCAGGATAGAAATGCGTACTGATTCCATGCCGCTTATATACGCCACATTCGGCTATGCTGTCAATGTATCAGCACCTGCGCAGAAGTCTCAATCAGGAGAAGGTCAAGAGCTGGTTTCTTTTTTCAGATTTGTACCACAATTTTGCCTTTTTGCCGGTTGGATTCCATGTACCTGTGGGCTTCAACAATACTTTCTAAAGGAAATACTCGGTCGATAATCGGCTTCAATGCCCCATTATCAAGACCGTTGTAGATAAATTGTTTGCCACGGGCAAGACTTTCTGCATTTTTGGCGATCTCAAACAGGGTGTACCCGCGCACAGTCAAGCCCTTGGCGAGCGCTGCAAACAGGGGAAATGTGGTCGGTGCCGACGACAATGCACCATATTCAAAGATTGTTGCACCGGGAGCTGCTGCCCCGGCAAGCTCTCCCAACATTGCTCCGGCAATAGGGTCAAATGCCATTTCAGCACCTTTTCCAGATGTAATGGCCATGACGCTTTCAATCAGGTCCTGTTCGTCAGTCGCTATAACGTGATCCGCCCCGGCTTCCATGAGAAAGGATTTCTTATCGGCTCCGCGGGTAATGGCAATGGCGGTCGCCCCGACTGACTTTGTAATTTGGATTGCGGCTAATCCGACGCTGCTGCTCACCGCAGTGATCAATACGGTGTCATCTTTCTGTAATTTTCCGAATTCGATAAGTGCCCCGAATGCGGTCAGGTACTGCATCCAGATAGCGGCCCCTTCAACTGGGGATAGTTTCTCGGGATAATGGGCTGCAGCATAGGCTGGCACAACGGCGCTTTCTCCGTAGACGCCATAGGTACCAATTGAAAATGAAGGTATGGTGCTCACCCGGTCGCCGATTTTAACGCCGACAGTACCAGGACCGATTGCATCTACAACCCCCGCAGCTTCATAGCCGAGTCGAGACGGAAATATCGGATTTTCCAGATATTGCCCCTGTCGGAACATTACTTCTGCCCGATTCAGGCCTATCGCTTCAACTCTGAGACGAACCTCGCCCACACCCGGCTCCATAAGTGGTGACTCCTCTATTTTGAGTACCTCGGGTCCACCTGTTTCATAAAATCGGACTATTTTCGGCATCGCTATTCTCCCTCTTATTCAGATTTAATTACCCTTGCCGCCTCGTTCAACGGCCGGTGATAATTATACTCCCTCTTGGTAAAGTAAGCATCCCCAATAAAATAGCAGGAACGGCTGGTTCACGATTAACGTGGCGATTCTGTCTGATCAGGGAAAATAGAAAGCCCCTTGACGGAAGGCAGCGTCGAGGCAGACAATGAAAAAAGAGGTGATATTATGACAATCAAATTTGAAGAAAAGTTTGTTTCATGTAAAGATCGAATGCGGGGGGCTTTATGGGGGAGCCTCATTGGTGATGCGTTCTGCTTGGGAAGCCACTGGATTTATAATCTGGATGAAGTAGCGACACGATTTCCGGGAGGAATTAAAGGTTTCGAGACCCCGTTTTCCGGACACT
>CAIYZD010000329.1 GCA_903930585.1 uncultured Geobacteraceae bacterium
AGCCGGTATTTTGCCTGATAAAGAGCTCGTCAAACTTTTCCTCTTCACGTCGGCTGCCAAATAAGAACGTACCTAATATTGCTGCCAGAAAACCTACCGGCACGGAGAGAATTGCAGGGTTTTTGAGCGGGAACAGCGGGGAATCGAGTCCTACCATGGACGTGCCGTCCTTATTGCTGGAGTAATCTGCCCGCGCTTTAATAAAAGACTTCATATCTTTTTCGGAAAGAACGGTGCCTTCAAGCTGTTTTTTCTCCATAACATCCACAATCTTTTTGGCATCGGCAGCAATTTTTTTCGGATATGTCATTGTAGGAGACACCAGCACGACTCCGATTGCAAATATCGCCCCGAAGCTGAGGCCGGCCACTATTCCGCCCGCGTTGAAACGCTTCCAGAACAGTGAAAAGAGAAGTACCGGAAAATTGCTGGACGCAACTACCGCAAAGGCCAATACCACGAGATGGGCGATGTTCTGCTTCTCACAGGCGATACCGAGAAGAATGGAAATACTGCCTACCACAACTGCAGCTATTTTGGCGACCTTGACTTGTTGTTGCTGATCAGATTTGCCGTCCTTTATAATATTGACGTAAAAGTCGTGTGCTACAGCTGCCGATACTGCCAATATGAGCCCTGATACCACTGCTATTATTGTGGAGAATGCAACGGCACAGACAAACGCCATCAGAATATCTCCCCCGATAGAACCGACTCCTCCACCAAGAAACTGGGCGATCATGGGAGCCGCCATGTTCCCACCCCTGTCAACAGCCATAACCTGCTGCGGCGTTATATAGAGAGCGGCGCCAAACCCGATTACCGTCACCATAAGCATAAAGAAACCGATCAGTACCATGGAAATAACGACACTTTTTCTGGCGGCCATCGCATTCGGAACGGTAAAAAATCGCATCATGATGTGAGGTAAACCGGCTGCGCCGATCGCAAAGGCAATACCCAGGGAGATCTGATCAAGTGGATCCTTGAGGAGGAGGCCGGTCTCAAGAAAACGCTGGCCATAGTCAAAGCCCGCAACCGGGGTCGTATGCTTCAGAAGAGCGCGCACATGCTCCTGAATCGATGGACTCAAAGCAACTGCATCATAGAAAGCAAGTATGTTGAAGCCGAATTTCCAGAGGAGTAATATCGTGAGAACCACACCGCTGAGCATCAGGAGAAATGCCTTGATAACCTGAACCCAGGTGGTTGCCTTCATACCGCCATAGGTTACGTACACGATCATGAGCGCCCCGACACCGATAATCGATACATTGTAGGGAATCCCGAGAAGAAGCTGCATCAGTTTTCCGGCCCCCACCATCTGTCCCAACAAGTAAAAGGTCGAAACGACTACTGCGGAAATGGCGGCGGTACCACGCACAACTTTTGAGCTTGAACGTAGTGAGAGGATATCTCCAAGCGTATATTTTCCGGCATTTCTACATGGCTCGGCAATGACGAGCAAGATGGTGACAAACGAGAAAAAGGGACCAACCGCGTACATGAGGCCGTCCGCGCCGAACAGGGAGGTCAGTCCGGCAATACCCAGAAAGGTGGCGGCAGACAGGTAGTCACCCGCAATAGCCCATCCGTTCTGAAACCCGGTAATACCACCCCCTGCCGTATAAAAATCGGCCGCTGTCTTGTTACTCTTTGACGCCCTGACAACAATGACACCCGTAACGAAGATTATGGCCAAAAACATGCTGATAGTGATGCTCTTGTTGGACTTGACCTCTTTTGACAGTGGGGCCGGCGCCTTGGAGGCAGCCGGTGGCGGTACTGCAATGGTCGCCGCAGACTGAGCGCCCGCACCCGATGCAGCTGTTACGGAGCTTTGAGCTTCAACTGAACTCTTTTGGGTTGAAGCAACCGGAGGAGCCACCGGTTCAGCATAGGCATACGAACAAAAAAGAAGCCCCATAACAAACGTACACAGATTTTTTTTCATCGTTTTGCCCCCTGAGTGATCTCTGCCAACACCTCTCTGGTAAGGGGATCGAAATAGGTATTGGATTTGTGTGTATAGATAATGGCAATTATCCAGGTCATGGCAAACTCAAGCAGACAGAAGAGGTACCCGACATTGAGCCTGCCGATCACTTTCACTTTCATGAACTCGGGAGCATAGCCGGCACAGATGGGAAGCAGATAGAACATGATGGAACCGAGACACCAAAGGGTAAGGAGAAATGCTTTCTTCTTTCTGTGAAGCTCTACAAATTTTGGCAACTTCGCCAGTGCCGCCCAATCTTTTCGCTCTTCTTTCATCCGGAAACTCCTTTACAATTTAATCCGTCTTTAACGGCGCCTATTTCAGGAACACACTTAGTCCCAATTTTCCAGCTTCATAGTTCCTTTTTCATCCAGAAACTTGTGCATATTGAAAACCTTGTAGAGCATATGCGGTTCATGGGCACTGTTGCTCGCCAGACACTCTCTCAATGAACGATCAAAATACTCCTGGAGAATCGGCTTGTATTCGGGATGTACACATTTGGTAATGATCATCTGCGCCCTTTCCCGTGGGCAGAGACCACGCAGATCGGCAAGTCCCTGCTCGGTCACCAGCACATCCAGGTCGTGTTCGGTATGATCAACATGCGTCACCATGGGCACCACGCAACTGATCCCGTTAGGATCCGTAGCCGAGGGACGGGTCGAAGGGGTATGCATGATGGAGAGATAGGCATTGCGCATGAAATCTCCGGAGCCGCCGACTCCGTTGAGCAACCGCGAACCGTTCACCATGGATGAGTTAACGTGGGCATAAATATCAAACTCCACCGGTGTGTTCATGGAGATCAGGCCAAGCCGACGAACCGGCTCGGCATGATTGGTAATCTGTATCGGCCGCAATAAGGTTCGCGAAGTATATTTATCCCAGTCTGCCAGCAGACGTTGGATGCCCTTTTCCGAAAGAGAAAAGGAGGCGGTAGTCACATAGTCAAGCTTGCCGGAATCAAACATGTCCAGCAAGTTGTCCTGAAGCACCTCGGTCCAGACGGTCAGATTTTCAAACGGGCTGTTGAGGATGCCGCCAACAACCGCATTGGCGATGGATCCCACTCCCGACTGGAGCGGCAGCAGATTCTTCGGTAAACGGCCGTTCTTCACTTCAGACTGCAGGAATTCGATAATATGATTGGCAATCAGCACCGAGTTTTCATCAGGAGCGCCCAACGGGCGACCGACCGGATCCTTGTATGATTCAACAATCGCCACTACTTTGGCCGGATCGCAGGGAATACTGGTAGAACCGATCCGGTCCTTTACGCTCAGAATATTATAGACCTTCTTATTTGGAGGAATATCGACGTCAACACAGTCGTGGAGGCCTTCCAGCGAGGGTATTTTAGTATTGATCTCAATAATTATCTTTTCCGCCCGCGCAACAATTTCGGAAATGATGCCGACAGCAAGAGTCGGTACAATCCCGCCATCCTCCGTGATACAGCTTGCCTCTATGATGGCGATATCGATCTTTCCCCCATTTTCAAGAGTGTAGAAGCCATAGCCAAAATCCTGGGCATACATGGAAAGATACCGGTCGCCATAATTGACTTCACCTGCATTGATAGCCTTGCGGATCGTATTTCCCTGCTGATGCGGCCAGCGTTTGGCGAGCATGCCAAGCTTTGCCCAGCGGTCATCCACATCCGTTCCGATAGAGGCTCCGGTATAGACGTTAAACTTCATCTTCCCTTCCAAACCATTTTTTTCCACGTAATCGGCCAGCAGACCGGGAACCGTTTTCGGGTGCCCTTCGGCAAAACCGGAGAAACCGAGATACATACCGTCCTTGAACATCGGTAACGTATCTTCGGCATTCATAATCTTTGAGCGAAGCTTTTCGTGTCTTATCCTCTTCAGCAGTTCACCCTCGCGATTCGTAGCCATGTAAGCACATCCCTCCTTTTTTCGTGGCACATCCATCCGACGGTTGGATATGCTTTGGATTTATATCCGAAAACATAATAGTAAAATCATGTTTTGCACTTGCTGTGCCAATATTAAGAAACAGTGTATTATAGATGTAACTATCTATTATTTAACCTAATACAAGAATATACTATTTTTTTATTTAATTCAGATTTACAGATTAGATCCGATATTTCGGAGGACCATAAACTAAAAGCCTCGTCATCCATACGAACAGCATGGGAATAACAGTCCGAGATATTAATGAAACTGTACGGTGGAGTGACTACGGGGATAGTGCGGAGGGGTCTACGATATTTCGGACTTGCTACGATATTTCGGAGACAGGAAGCGCCTTTTTAATACCCAGTTTTATTATTCTGGAATCCAGAGTCGTCGGTTTAAGGCCAAGAATCTCGGCGGCTCCATTTTTGCCACGAACACGCCAGCCAACTTTTTCCATTACCGAAGTAATATGGTTTCGCTCGACATCTTCCATCGACATCGACGTGGCTGCAGTTGTCATCGAAGCGTCCGGCACATCGACAATGACTATCGAACCGGAACTCAGGATCATGGCTCTTTCCACGAGGTTGCGTAACTCCCGTACATTACCCGGCCAGGAATAACGCACCATGGCCTCCATGTTTTTCTTTGGAATGCGCTCGATCTTTTTGCCGAATATTTTACCAAACTCTTCGACCATAGCCCATACCAAAAGCGGAATATCTTCCTGTCGCTCGCGTAGAGGAGGGACAAAAACGGGAAACACATTCAGACGGTAATAGAGATCTTCACGAAACCGCCCTTCCCTGACAGCCAGATGCAAGTTCCTGTTGGTTGCAGCAATTACCCGCACATCAACATCAACGGTACGCGAAGATCCCAACCGTTCGAACTGCCCTTCCTGAAGTACGCGCAGGAGTTTCGACTGTAGTTCCAGAGGTAATTCTCCAATTTCATCGAGAAAAAGGGTCGACCCGTTGGCAGCCTCAAAACGACCGATCTGTCCTGAAACGGCGCCGGTATACGCTCCTTTTTCGTGGCCAAAAAGCTCTGATTCGATAAGCGCCGCCGGCAGAGCAGCGCAATTAACCTTAATCATTGCACGCCCTTTGCGGGGACTCAAATTATGAATTGCCCTGGCAATCAGCTCTTTACCGGTGCCCGTTTCTCCGAGAATCAGCACGGTGGAGTCGGTCGCGGAAACCTGTTCTACCTGTAACAGCACCTTCCGAACGGCATCGGATTTACCGATGATCTCATCGTACTGGTGCTCGATATTGATCTGATCCCGGAGATATATGTTTTCTGCTTCCAGACGATCTTTCAATTTTTTTATTTCCGCAAGTGCTGTTTGAATCTTTTGATCGGCCCGTTTACGCTCCAACGCATTTGCAAATACCTCCCACAAAAGGCGGAGCCGCTGAATAAGATCATCCGGCCAGTCACGTTTCACACGGTATGAAACAAAGGTAATAAACCCCACAACAACGCCACCGACACTTACGGGAATAAACATGATCGACCGTATACCACCATACTCTTTACAATACCGCTTCTCCTTCTCAAAACTATCGGACAGCTCATCAACATTAGATACTTTGAATAATTCATCACGGAGCACCATGGCATTCCACATAGGTAACGTTTCGGGAAAGAGTATCGCAGGAGGCGGCTTAATTCCGGGAAGCGCATAGGTATGAGTACAAATCATATCATTACTGACAGAATCGACCCGCCAGACGGAACTCCGATCAAACCCCAGAAAATCTACAATTTTTTGCAAACCCTGAACGATCTTTCTGTCCACATCACAAACTGCAACATTAATAAACGTAGCGGAAAGCGCCGAGAGAAGAGCCTCAAACCTCAAACGCTCCGTCTGAGCCACTTCTCTCATTTTCTGTTCCGAGATATCATGCACCACAAGACTGGCCCCTGCTACGGTTCTGTCATCCATCCTGAGCGGATAGCAGCAGACCTGCCAGGTGTGATGAAGAGCCGAATGGCCCAAAACGGTTTCAGGTACCTCAACGACCAGATCCACGACCGGTTTCTCCTCCGTAATGACACGAATGAGCATGGGCTCCAGAATCAACGCAATATGTGGATCGACCTCCCTGACCGTTCTGCAGAGATGTTTCTCGACCGTTATCCCGTCAATTGCCGCCATTCGATCATTGACATGTACGTAGCGCAACTCCAGGTCAAGTATCGAAACACCAAGCTGTGTCTGGGCAAACAGTTGTTCAATCCTGTTGAATTTTACTCGAAAAATTTCAGGATCGTCGGCAAAATTCAGCCTGTTCAATTTCATACTAAACTCTTCGGAGCATCTTCAAGCCCATATTCCTTGACCCGCCGATCCAGAGTCGGTCGCGAAATGCCGAGAATCTCAGATGCCCATTTTTTCTCGTAATTGGTGTAGATCAGAATATTCTCAATATGCTCACGTTCCACCTCATGAAGGGGCTTGACCACCAGGGCAAGCCGGTCACGTTCACGATCTCCTTCCAGTTGCAGGGAGCCGGAGAGCAATACGTTGCCATGAGAGAGGAGAACAGCACGGTGCAGGGTATTCTCCAGCTCTCGAACGTTGCCCGGCCATGAATGCGCAAGAATGAGATTCATCGTTTCCTGGGGGACTATATTCACGCATTTGCCGGTTTCGAGGCGTATTTTTTCCAGAAACATCTTGACCAGCTGCAAGATATCTTCCTTGCGTTCGCGCAGCGGCTGGAGGCAAATAGTAACCACATTGAGGCGGTAATAAAGGTCCTTGCGAAATACACCGGATTCCACCAGGGCGGCAAGTTCCTTATTACTGGCGGCAACGACGCGCACGTCTGCCTTAATGGTTTCGATGCCCCCTACCCGTTCAAATTCCTTCTCCTGGAGGAAGCGAAGCAGCTTCACTTGAATTTCCGGGCTTGTTTCGGAAATTTCGTCGAGAAACAACGTCCCCCCCTGGGCAAGCTCGAATTTGCCCGGTTTGGTCCGGTACGCACCGGTAAACGCGCCTTTTTCATGCCCAAAAAGCTCACTTTCCAGGATGGTGGGTGCAAGCGATGAACATGCCACGGCGATGAACGGCCGGTTTCGGAAGGAGCTGTTAAAGTGCAGCGCCCGGGCCACCATTTCCTTACCGGTGCCGCTCTCACCCTGTATCAGGACAGTGGCGCGGGAATCAGCCACTGCGCCGATGGTCTTGTACACCTCTTTCATTGCCCGTGAGCGACCAACCATAACATTCTGCTCATAGGGGGTATCGGACGCTTCCTGGAAGACAACCCCATTGCGAGCCAGAGCGCTCATTTCAAAGATCTTGTCGATAACCTCGTCCAGATGGTCAAGATCGACCGGCTTGCCCAAATAATCGGTAGCGCCGAGCCTGATGGCCTTTATAGCAGTCTGCATGTCATCATAGGCGGTCACGACGACAACCGGCAAGGTCGGACGCCGCTCCTTTATGCAGCCAAGCACTTCGAAGCCGTCCTTCCCCGGAAGGCGGACATCAAGCAAGACAAGACCGACTTCCTCCTGACAGGCCTTTTCAACCGCTTCACAGCCATCGGCTGCGGTAAGAACGACAAACCCCTCCTCAACCAGATGCAGTTCCAAAGTGCGACGAATTGCCTGATCATCGTCGGCAACAAGGATAGTTTTCATTGCAGGACCTCTCCCGAACCGGTAGGTCCGTTGATGGGCAGCACCACCCTGAAGGTAGCACCCTGACCCGGTTCGCTTTCCACGGCAACTGATCCGCCATGATGGAGGACAATCGTCTGAAGTATTGACAGTCCCAGACCGCCCCCGGAAATCTTGGTTGTGTAGAATGGATCAAAAAGTTGCTCGCATTTGTCTTTCGGAATACCGGAGCCGGTATTGCTTACCAGAATGACTGCCTGATTATCCTTCCGGTATATCGTGATGCCGAGGCGCCGGCCAATTTTGATCTCATCCATGGCTTCGATGGCATTGAGAGTCAGATTCAGCAGCACCTGATGGATCTGAGCCGGATCGCATACCAACGCCACGTGCGATTCCAGCTGAAGATCGGTCTGGATCTGCCGTTCCGCGAGACGCTGGGAGATCAGCTGAAGCAAGCGGTTGACTATCTCCTCCAGATCCACGGTCTCCAGGCGTAGCGGACGGGAACGTGCGAAATCCAGGACATCCTTCAGCAGATTATTAAGTCTCCGGATTTCGCCATCGACAATAGAAAAATTTTCACTGAGGACACCGGACGGCTCGATTTTCTTGCGAATCATCTGCATATTCATCTGAATAGCCGAGAGAGGATTACGGATTTCATGCGCCAGACCCAGGGCAAGGTGCCCAACTGCCGCAGCTTTTTTAGCCACCAGCAACTCGTCGAATGTGGATTCAAGGCGTGAGTGCGCATCACTGAGGGCCCGGGTATGCAGCCAAACCTGTGTCGAAAGGACGCGGTTCCAATTAAACAACAGTGCCAGCAACAGGGTAGCGCTGCCAAGGATCGTCACCAGGAGCGTGGTTGAAATGGCTTCCTGCCGCTCCAGAAACGGCGAGAGAAGCGCCTCCACCTCCCTCTCGGGGGTGGTAACACCCAATGTCCAGAGACAATTATCCAGGTGGATCGGGTGATAACTGACCAGCTTGCGAACCTTCAGGCGCGGATCAACAGGATCTTCGTATTCATACCATCCACTCCCCGGTTTGCCATCCTCCGCGGAGAGTAAAAGGTTATAGAGACGGGGCCACTTCAGGAGAAGCGCTTCCTCAAAAGTTTTCCCCGCGACCCTGCCATTGGAATCGACAAGGATGGTTTTGTTGCTGCTGTCCGTAAGCCAGGCATGGCCATGCTTGCCGATATGGACGGAAAGTATATACGTGCGCGCCAGTTCGTAAAAATTCAGGACGCAGATAGCAACGCCTCGAAACTCACCTCGCGGACCATAAATCCCTTCGGCAACAATCAACTCCTTGTATCCGCGGTGCTGCCCCCCCTCCATCCGCATGAAGGGGGAAACATACATGCGCCCCGGCTGCCCCTTTTCCCGTGCCCACACGTAATAATCCCGCCAGGCGTAGTTCCGCCCCAGAGTGTACGGATCATGGGGCTCTATCGCAACAGCAGTGCCTTTGCCGTCAAAAACGACCAGCTCAATGACGGAGGTATTAACCAGTGACCCAAAAATCTTGTTCAGACTCCCTTTGACCTCCCTGGCCCGTTGCAGGTCAACCTCTTTTCCCTCAAAAAGACTGACAACCAGGTCAAGGTTACGGTGAAAGGTAGCAAACATTTCGCCGATGGAGTGAGACGCCATCTCTGCCACAAGGAACTGTTGCCGGTTGTATTGCTCGAAAAAACGTGCCCGTGCCTCGGCACGGACCGCGTTGTTGGCGCGCTGAATACTTATGAATGCAACAACAGTAACGGCAATTATTAGTGTCAGCGCTATCAGGAGTTTA
Organism: uncultured Geobacteraceae bacterium; assembly: GCA_903930585.1. Lineage (GTDB taxonomy): Bacteria > Desulfobacterota > Desulfuromonadia > Geobacterales > Pseudopelobacteraceae > JACRCG01. Next base: position 9,382 of record CAIYZD010000329.1, read on the forward strand.
TATTTACGTAATAAAGCCATCATGAGAAAGAATTCACCACGCCTCTGAAATTATAAATGCAGTAATTTCGCAGCATTTGCACCAAGAATGTCATCCACTCCTTCCGAAGGCAAGGCAAGATTCGCGATGGCATCCATATTACGTCGGATTTCCGGCACACCCGGCCAGTCGCTGCCAAAGATAACTTTGTCCGTATTGCGGGCCAACTCGGGGAAGTAGGCCAGCAGCTTTGCGGGAGGGAGTCCTGACACTTCCATGTAGACATTGGCGTGCATCTTTGAAAGGAAGAAGGCCCGGTCATACCAGAAACCTCTACCGGAATGGGCCATCACCAGATTCAATCGTGGGAAATCTACCGCCACATCATCCAGATGGAGCGGATCACCGTATTTCAAACGCGAGCCCTTGAAAACGGAAGATCCGGTATGTATCAGGACCGGAATCTCCAGTTCCTGGGCTGCCTGGTAGAGAGGGTACATCCTCGGATCGTTGAGGTAGTAGTGTTGGTACGTCGGATACAGCTTTAACCCCCGAAACCCTTCAACCTCCACCTTATGCCGGAGTTCATCACCAAGGTCGGTGTGCAGATATGGATTGATATCGCAAAAAGGGATCAGCTTCCGTCTCCCCCTGCAAAACTCCCGCACCTGTTCGTTGCTGCACATTCCGGTGGTAACCGGGCTCAACTCCGCAAGGACACAAGCAAAATCAACCCCTTCGGCAGAGAGCAGTTCTTCAAACTCTCCCGGGTCGCTGTAGCGTCTGATATACTGCTCAAAGCCCTCAGAATATGACCGTTTGATCCATTCCGTTACCCATGGTTTATACTCGGCATAGAGAGAGAGGTGGACGTGAAAGTCTATGCGCAGTTTGCGGGAATGCTCTCTTCGCGTTTCTATCATTTATTACACTTTCTCTCTTAAATCGTTTGAACAAACGAGAGGGCGCTGTTGTGATTCGGCGATGCACTTTCATGCAGGCGCCCAAGACGATAAGCAAGTTGTGGCCGGGTCAGCCCGAGCATCCTGGCCGCTGAGGAAAGGTTGCCTTTTGCTTTGTCTACGGCAGCCTGAATAAGTCTGGCTTCGCACTGATCCAGAGTCATATCGCCGTTCAAAACCGCATCGAAAATATCATTTTTCGGCTCCGGACGGTCGATATTGATACCGCCATTTCCGTCGATGCCGAATTCCAGGGTTTGATCATTATATGATGAAAACATCTGGTCTACTTCGATACGGGTACCATTGGGAGCGAGTATAACGCCTCGCTCGACCATGTTCTGCAATTCCCGGATGTTGCCGGGCCAATGGTAGGCAAATATTGCCCGTTTTGCCTTGTCGGTAAAGCCAAGCAGCTTTTTACCGTGGATCGCCGAGTACTTTTCCAGGAAGCGGTTGGCAAGAAGGGTAACATCCGCCTCGCGCTCCCTGAGTGGCGGAATATTGATCTGAAAGACGTTAAGCCGATAATACAGGTCTGCGCGGAATTTACCCTCCTTGACCATTTGCTTCAGATCGACATTGGTCGCCGCCACCAGCCGAACGTTGACCTTGCGGGTTCTCAGGTCGCCAAGTCGCTCGATCTCCCCTTCCTGCAGGACGCGCAAGAGCTTGGCTTGCGCAGATAATGGCAGATCGCCGACCTCATCAAGAAACAGCGTGCCGTCATTGGCCCGTTCGAAGCGACCGGGGCGAGAAGAGAGTGCGCCGGTAAAGGCACCCTTTTCAACACCGAACAGTTCGGCTTCCACCAGATCGTGGGGAATGGCGGCGCAGTTGATGGCGATGAATGATTCGGAGCAACGGGAGCCCATTTCGTGCAGAGAGCGGGCGAAAACTTCCTTACCGACACCGGTTTCACCCAGGAGCAGTACCGTAATCTGACTCTTCGACGCCTGCTGGAGCAATTCATAGGCAGCAAGAAAGGATGCGGAATTACCCACAACATCCGCCGGAAGCTTTTCCTTTTCGTTGATGGCAGAGCGCAGTTGCACCACCTGGGTCTGCAGGTCGATCAGTTGCTCGGCAATTGATTCACGGATAAAGAAACGGGTGTACTCTTTTGCGTCGTCCCATTCCTCCAACGGTTTGCCGATGATCCGGCAATGGTTCTCCCCCATGCCGGCGCATTCTACTTCCTTGAACAGAATCGGGCGCCCCATGAAGGCCGAGGCATACGAGCAGGCATAACCAATCTGGCTCCAGCAGACCGGCTCTGAATAGGTACCGAAGTGATCCCTGTGCCATTGGGCTTCCCAGGAATGTTCCCAGAGAAAATCACCGTAGAACGTACCGGCTTCACGGTTGTACTCCAGTGTGTTTATGGTACATTTAACAATCCCTTCCAACATGTGCAGTTGAGGCCCGGCCATGAATGCTTCCAGATCGTCGTCTCCGCGGGTACGGGTGCGGGCAAGTTCAAAATCAATCATGCCCGCTGCGTAACCCATTTGGGTCAGCAGCCCTCTCGTGCGATCCATACCGAGAGCGCTGATCAGCTCCCTGCGCAGTGTGCCCTGCGCCTCGGCATGAACCAGGAGCATGCGGTGTTCGTGCAGCCATATCTGGCCGGTTTCAGCACAGAAACGTATTCGCGCTCGCAGATCGCCATTTGTCAGGTCGACTATCGGTCGATTTTTGCTACTGTACATTGGTTATGATCCCCTGTTGAATTCATAGGTGCCAAGCAACGAATTGATTATTGTAAAACGGTATTACAGTACTATTTTTACCGGCAGCTAGCAAGCTGAAAAACAAAATCAGATCCTGTATGGATACACGCAGCCCCTCTCATAAGACAAAATTATATTTTTCGCCTCAATTTGATCATATAATAAAAAATACGTTTCGCATATCGTGATAAAACAACCAAATGATAAAATTCACTTCCGGACTCTCGCCCCGTAATTGTCCCATCATTTCCTCAGCAATACAATTAAACAATACAATTATCAGCCGGTTACACACACACTGGCGTAATATGACAGACCATCACCATAAACAAACAATGTTTGGCATATATAGTGCTCATTATGTTTAAGCAGACCAAATCAGAGAGATGTCACGTTTAAATTTCAGCGATAAACAAAATGACGTTATTAAACATGGAGCACGCTCCTGAACGTCACGCAGGACAAGACGAATTATTTTAGTCATCAAGAAAGAGGAGGTCGTCTATGAGTGCGTCACCAGATTCAGATACCGGGATAATTGACAAAGAATTGAAAAGCACCCGCATTGGAATGTTTCAGGAAAGTAAGGATCAAGATCCGGCCGTTCCCGGTATGGGAAAGCTTGGACTTTATCTGGTGATATTCATGGCCGCAAGTTGGGGTTTGATGTATTTCATTCCGATACCATTTCTGTTTACAGTTATTTTGCCCGCTTCTTTTTACGCACTTTACAGCCTTGTCGTTCTTTGTCCTCTTGTTTCGGGAGGCTGGCCCTTTGCTCCCCCACTTGGAAACTGGAAGCCTGGTCAAGGCATATGGAAACCTGGCCTTGGTTCAACAGCCCTTATCATTGGCGCAGCAATTGTAGGACCGCTCTGTACAACATACATCTATCCCAAATTTCCACTTTTTCCGATCGGTTTTTGGTGGGGGATCATTCTTTTCACCGTAACGCTCTGGTATGCGTTTGTCTGGAATGGCTGGCCTCTCAATCAGAAGAGCTCTCCTGCAGTGCGCGGCATTGGAGGAGGAATGATAATTCTGGTGGTTACTGCACTGCTTTGGCAACTGGTCAACTTGAGCGGAACCCCTTTTGCGGGGGCTGCATTTGACCCGAAGGGACCGTTTCAGGCGGAGTGGTTTTTTGGTCTGCTGGTCTGGATTATCGTCTGGATACAGGCCTTTTCCAACGTTCTGACCTTTCAGCAATGGCCTTTTTACAAATTCGGGCAGCCGTGGGGTGAAATCGTCAATACCCTGTTCTCCATTCTCATGGGGTGGGCCTGTTGGGTGATTAGCCTCAAGTTCATGAGCCCAACCTTCTCGTTTGCCGCGGTAGGCGGCTCAATTATCGGGATGCAGAATTTTCACGGAGCAATATTTGGTTATTATCCTTTTCTCAAGTTCAAGCAACCCGTCAGGGGCATCTGCAACTTTTTCACGGAAATCGTCCTGGCGGGCGTATGGATCGCTCTTTTGCGAGTACTGATGCAGCCTATTGTTGCCAAGGTACAAGCTGCGGGACTGCCGTTCGACATCAATGTCGTTTCCGTTCTTTATACCTTACACTTTATCGCCTTGCTTACACTGATTCATAACTTTTATTTTTTGCGAGCGCCGCTGCCACCTTCCGGGCCTCCACCCTCTCCCGAATGAATTATAGGAACGTATTTACGATTATTGAACTGTCGTTCGAGTCCGACTGATTGAAACAGACAGCCACAACCGAGGATCTCGACCGGTAAAGTGGATGCTATTCCTAGGAAAGGAGAGCTCGTTACAGAAATGTCCTGACAACATTGAGTTTGGTGAATATTTTAACATGAAGTTTGTACAAGGCCATCAGTAAAAAACGATCAAGGAGGCTTGAATGACGAGACAAGATAACACGAAGCAGGTACAGAGGCA
>CAIYZD010000330.1 GCA_903930585.1 uncultured Geobacteraceae bacterium
GGTCAATCATCTGTATCAGTTTATCGAACCGCTCTTGAAAGAAGTTCAACAGGAACATGCCGACATCACGCTGGTAGACCATGGAGCCGGAAAGTCGTATCTCGGTTTTATTCTGTACGATCTTTTTTTTAAATATCAGGAGGGAAATTCGCGCATTTTCGGTATTGAAACCCGTGATGACTTGGTTGATAAATCGCGCACCCTTGCCGATAAACTTCAATTTCCCGGCATGTCTTTCCTGAACCTGTCGGTTGCCGAATCCATCAACTCAAATGCACTTCCGGAAACGGTCGATATGGTAACGGCATTGCATGCCTGTAACAGTGCTACCGACGATGCCATCCTGTTCGCTCTGAGAAAGAAAGCCCGGTTCATCGTACTGGTACCCTGCTGTCAGGCTGAAGTAGCCGCCGTTCTACGTAAGAATAAGGCGGTTGCGCTGGCTTCGAACAGCCTGACGGAACTATGGCGTCACCCACTGCACACCCGCGAGTTCGGCAGTCTGGTTACCAACGCTCTGCGCTGCCTGCAACTGGAGTCACATGGCTATCAGGTTAACGTCACCGAATTGGTAGGATGGGAACATTCGATGAAAAATGAGCTGATTATCGCCAGCTACAAAGATCTCCCCCGCAGGCGGGCATCGGAACGCCTTAATGAGCTTTTGCACTCATTAGGGCTTGAGGAAATGCGTCACCGCTTCTTCACCTCACTCCTCGTTTAACAGGTTTAACCTTCATCGCACCCATCGTGTGGCGGTTATCCGCCACCTGGCCTGGCTAAATTTAGCCACCACATTGTTTTTGGCAGTACAAGCAGCAGGCAACCGACACATATATGATGTTATATCGGTATGTTATGCTTCTCATTAAAATTGGCACGTGTGTTGCTTTAAAATCAAACAACATCTCATAATTGTAGTCCTCACCGGTATCCCCACATGCACCATCATATAAAAAGGAGGTTCAGGTATGTTCAAAAAAATAGCGATAACGGTGCTCGTCATGGGACTGACCCTGCCGGGCGTGTCCCATGCGGCAAAAGTAAAAATCGGTTTTGTAAACTCCATCACCGGCCCCGAAGCCCCCATCGGTGAAAACCTCACGAACGGTGTAACCCTGGCTCTGGAAGACCTCAAAAAGAAGGGTATCGAAGTTGATCTGGTCAAAGAAGATGATACCGGTAAACCGGAGAAATCCATGGCCGCCTTCGAAAAAATGGCCACACGCGACAAGGTATCCGGTGTAGTTGGTCCGTATACCTCTGCTACCGCCAACGCAGTGGCCAAACTGGCGGAAAAATACAAGACCCCCCTTTTGATTCCGGTTGCCTCCAAGGATGAAATCACCCGGCAGCATCTGAAATGGACCTTTCGTTTGAGTGCCACCACGTATGACTACGCGACTATTCTGATTGATATGGCCACCTCGCTCGGCAAACCAAAAACCATGGCTATCATCAACGAAAATACTGACTTCGGCACTTCCGGCGCCAAGTCGGCGAAAGACTACGCCGCCAAGAAAGGTATTACGGTGGTTGCCGAAGAGTCCTACGCGAAAGGTTCTCCCGACTACCGCGGTACGCTCAGCAAGATCAAGTCAAAGAACCCCGACCTTGTGTTCATGGTTTCCTATGTCGCCGACGCCATCCTCCTGATGCGCCAGTCCCGTGAAATCGGTATTACCCCGCAAGCCTTCCTCGGTGCCGGCGCCGGTTTTGCCACGGTAGCATTCGCGAAAGAAAAGAACATCTCCAACAACGTTTTTTCGAGTACCCAATGGACTGGCGATGTAACCTGGCCGGGAGCCAAGGATTTTGACACCCGTTACAAGGCCAAATTCGGCAAAGAACCGACGTATCACGCCGCTACCGCCTATGAGTCCATGATGATCATGGCCGAGACCGCCGCCAAAGCGGGCGGAGATGCGGAGAAGATCCGTGCAGCACTCAAGAGCGGCCAGTGGAATGGCATCATGGGTGAGGTCAAGTTCCTCGATTACGAGGGGTATACCAATCAGAACAGACACCAGATGCTGGTTGAGCAGATTCAAAACGGTGTACACCAGACCGTGTATCCACCCAAGTACGTCTCCAAGAAACCGGTCTATCCGTTCCCCGGCTGGAAATAAGTATTTCGATTCTGTATGGGCGGGGTGATCCCGCCCATATACTGTACCTGGAGACTTTGCATGAACATCTTTATCCAGTCATTAATCAGCGGGATCCTGATCGGCGGCGTCTATGCCCTGATCGGCATCGGCCTGACCATCATCTTCGGTGTCATGAGGGTAATTAATTTTGCCCACGGCGATCTGTTGATGCTTGGTATGTACGGTACATACTACCTGTTTACGCTGTTCAACATCGATCCGTTCATGTCGATTATAATTACCATCCCGCTCATGTTTCTGTATGGCGGTTTTCTGCAAAAGTTCTTTATCAATCGCGTTCTCGGCTCATTGCCTCAGAACCAGATCCTCCTTACCATCGGCATGGGTCTGGTCATGAGCAACGTCGTCATGCTGGCTTTCACGTCCGATTACAAGATTCTCTCTACGACCTACTCATCGAGCAGTTTCAGTATCATGGGAATCTCCGTTTCCACTCCGCTCGTCATATCCTTTGTCATCACAGCGGCTATTACGGCGGCCTTGTACTGGTTCCTGCTCAAGACCGATACCGGTCAGGCTATCCGTGCCACGGCGCAAGATCGTGAAGCGGCTCAATTAATGGGCATTAATGTAAAACGGATGTCGATTATCGCTTTTGGCCTCGGTTCTGCTCTGGCAGGAACAGCTGGTGCATTGATCTCGCCTACCTATTATATTTTCCCTCAGGTCGGGAGCATCTTTACGCTCAAGGCCTTTGTCATCACGGTGCTTGGCGGAATGGGGAGCATTGTCGGAGCTACGCTGGGCGGTGTCCTGATCGGCATAGCCGAATCCATAGGTGGCGTCTACTTCGGTTCCGGCTGGAAGGAAGTCGTCGTATTCGTCCTGTTCCTTCTGGTACTTCTGTTCAAGCCTGCCGGTCTTATGGGCAAATCCAACACGTGACGGGAGCAGATACGACTATGAAATTTCCGTTGAATACGAATACGGGGAGAGGCAACCTCACGATTATTTTCTCCCTGGCTATTGTCGCACTGTTGTTCATGGTGCCAACTTATGTGCAGAATACCTATGCCCTCCACATCATGATCCTGATCTTCGTTAATATCGTTATGGGATCGAGCTGGAACATCCTGGGGGGGTATACCGGTCAGTACTCGGTGGGACACTCCGCCTACTTTGGCATGGGCGCCTATACAACCATGATACTGATGCAGTTCCGGCAAATTCCCCCCTGGTACGGCGTCTGGGCCGGAATGCTTGCCGCCCTGGTAATTGCCCTGATTATCGGATCAATCTGCTTTCGCCTGCGGGGACCATATTTCGTACTCGCTTCAATTGCCGTCGCGGAAATTTTCCGGGTTTCGGCGCTGAATCTCAAAAATATTACCAACGGAGCGGAAGGGATCCTTATCACAGAGATTCCGCCACTCACCATCAACGGCTCCGTCATCACCGATTTTTCCTCCAAAGTACCCTTTTATTACACCGGGCTTGTATTCGTACTGATCGTCATCCTGGTTACCTGGCTCATCCAGCATTCCAAACTGGGCTACTTTTTTCAGGCTATCCGCGAAGACCAGGATGCGGCCCACTCCCTCGGCATCAGCCTGACGCTGTATAAAAACACGGCTCTTGGGATCTCGGCAGTATTGACGTCACTCTCCGGAAGCCTCTATGCCCTGTATGTCGGTTTTATCGATCCAAGCACGGTCCTGTCTCTCGAATTATCAGTTTCAATTGTCCTGATCTGCATCATCGGCGGAATCGGCACTATTTTCGGACCGATCATCGGAGCACTGGTGCTGGTGCCGCTCTCCGAAGCACTGCGCAGCAACATGATCGGTCAATCGTTGATCAGCTCGGGTCTGGTTCGCGCCGAATCCCCGTTCGGTACCTTTTTAACCGAAAATCTCTCCCACGCCCATGTCCTGATATACGGTGTCCTGGTGGTTGTGGTAATCCTCTTCATGCCGGATGGCGTGCTTGGTTTCTTCAAGGCGTTATCGGCAAAGAAGCATAAGGAGGCAGCCTGATGGCCATTCTCGAAATACGACATGTCAGTAAATTTTTCGGTGGCCTCTCAGCCAATTCGGATGTCTCTTTTGAACTTGAACAGGGTATGATAATGGGGCTGATCGGCCCCAACGGCGCCGGCAAGACCACTCTGTTCAACTGTATAACCGGCTACTATCCACCCTCAAAAGGAGAGGTAGTATTCAACGGTAAAACAATGAACGGCCTGCAACCGGACAAAGTCTGCAAGCTGGGAATGGCCCGAACCTGGCAGAAAGTCCGCCCCCTTGCCAAAATGAGCGTCGTTGACAATGTTATGGTCGGCGCCCTCTGCCGGACAAACTCCCTCAAGGTTGCCCGTGAGATGGCCATGGAACAGGTACGGGTAGTACGATTGGAGCACCGGACCGATTTTCTGGCCGGAGGATTGCCAATCGGTGAACGCAAAAAACTGGAAGTCGCTCGCGTGCTGGCAACGCAACCAAAACTGCTGTTGCTTGACGAGGTTATGGGGGGGCTCAACCCGGCTGAAAGTGAGGAAATCATCCGGCTGATTCTGGATATCCGCACGCTTGGGATCACCCAAATGGTTATTGAGCATGATATGAAAGCCATCATGCGTATCTCCGACCGGATTGTGGTACTCAGCTCAGGGGAAAAACTGGCTGAAGGATCACCTGATGAAATTGTCAGTAATCCGGATGTAGTGGCTGCGTACCTGGGAAGCGAATAAAGTAGAGAGGTCTTTAATGCTCACAATAGACAAACTCAATTTCAGTTACGGCGACATGCAGGTGCTGTGGGACATCGACCTGACGGTCAATCAAGGTGAGATCGTCACCGTGGTTGGCGCCAACGGCGCCGGTAAAACGACGACTCTCAAAAACATTTCCCGGCTAGAGCGGCCGCAGTCCGGAAGCATCATGTTTCAGGGAGAAGAGCTGAAAGGGCTTGAATCTCACCAGGTGGTGGAGCGCGGTATCGTTCAGGTTCCGGAGGGACGCAAAATTTTCCCTGAAATGACGGTCCTCGAAAACCTCCGCATGGGTTCCTATATCAAGAGCGCCCGCCCTGACCGTGAAGCAAATGTGGAGCGGGTATTCGGCATGTTTCCGCGCCTCAAGGAACGAGAAAAACAATTGGGCGGCACCATGTCCGGCGGAGAACAGCAGATGTTGGCAATCGGACGAGGACTGATGGCCAACCCCAAACTGTTACTTCTTGACGAACCGTCACTTGGACTTTCGCCATTATTTGTTAAAATCATCTTCGAGATCATTCAGGAAATCAACAAGCAAGGGGTCACGATCCTGCTGGTGGAGCAAAATGTCTTCCAGTCCCTAAAGATCGCCAGCCGTGCCTACGTACTTGAGACCGGTCGAGTCGTCCTCTCCGGTACCGGCGCCGAATTATTGAGCAACGACCATGTCAAGAAGGCATTTCTCGGAATGTAAGGAGAAACTATGCAAACGGTAGAACAGTGGATGACGCGTAATCCGCATACAATCGAAGTTGACGCCTCCATTATTGAGGCAATGCATACGATGAAGGAAAAGAAAATCCGCCGGTTGCCGGTCACCCGTAACGGTAAATTTTGCGGGCTGATCACTGACCTTATGATCAAGAGTTTTACTCCCGGACAGTCCACCTCTCTGGATACCTGGGAAGTGCACTATATTCTTGCCAAAGCAACGGTCATGGATGCGATGAATCCCCACCCGCTGACGATTACCCCGGACGCCCCGCTCAGCCAGGCCGCCCAGATAATTCATGACAATAAACTTAACGGGTTATGTGTCACCGACGGCAATAACAATCTTGTCGGTCTGCTGACTAATACCAATCTGATGGAAGCTCTGATTTCGCTGTGCAATTCGAACTGAAGTATGCTTAAATTCCTTGACACTCTTTTGTGATCAAAGGATATGCAATGAAAAAGAAATTATTTCCACGGTGCGGAGCTACGTTAAAATCAGTCGTTTCAGATTCTTCGCACAATAATCCGGATATACGGAATCTGCTCCATGAACTGCAAGTTCACCAAATAGAACTGGAGATGCAAAACGAAGAGCTTCGTCAAACCAATGCATATCTGGAGATCTCTAAAGCCGAGTTGGAAGCTATCTTCAACACGGTGCCAATTGGACTTGCCATATCCAACGACCCGAACTGCTATCATATACGCGGTAACGTTATCAATGAACAAATGCTTGGAGTTCCACCGGGAAGTGAGATTTCAAGGAGGACACCCCACCCCGTTATTTTCCGAAATACATTGAACGGCCTTGACATCCCGGTTGAGGAACTCCCCATGCAGCGCGCCGTACGCGGTGAAAAAGTTTCCGGGCAGATTATGGATGTCGAACGTCCTGACGGTAAAAAAATCACACTCTTCTGTTCGGCAACCCCGTTGCTCGACAAGGCGGGGGAAGTCCGAGGTGCGGCTGGCGCATTCATGGACATCACCGAGCTCAAAAGAGTTGAAATGGCTCTCAAGGCATCGCACGATGTGCTGGAACAACAGGTACATGAACGGACAATTGAACTTTCCAAGACTATTGTTGAGCTTAAACAGTCACATGACGAATTGGAATCAAAAGTTTCCGAAAGAACTGCCGATCTAGCCCGGGCAAACGAACAAATGAAAAAAGTATCTCTTGAGCTGATCTGGGCGGAAGAACGGGAACGGGAACGTATTGCCGGAGAACTGCATGACCAGGTAGGTCAGTCTCTTTTACTGGCTAAAATAAAGGTTGACACGCTGGCCGATTGTGTCCTGGATGATTCACCCCGTAGTTATGCGAATGACGCTTCTGCACTTCTTGAAAAATCAATCCATGATATTCGTACGCTTACATTCAGAATGCGCCCCCCCATCCTTGACACCGCAGGAATTGAAACTGCCCTGGAATGGCTTTGTGCTTCCGTCAGTAACGATTATGATCTTAAAGTGCACTTCATCACGGATTGTCTGCCCAAGCCATTGTCTGTAGAGCTACGCTATTCTCTGTATCAGGTCGTAAGAGAGCTCCTGATAAATATTGAAAAACATGCCGGGACAGATACTGCACAGCTTTCGATTAATACCGAGAACCAGGCTGTTGTCGTACATATTACTGACAATGGCATCGGCTTCAATTATGATGAGGTGTGCCTGAAACCTATCTGTGGCCGAGGTTATGGATTATATAATGTAAAACATCGGATCGAACAGATGGGGGGGCAGTTTACTGTTGAATCGTCGCCTGGGACAGGAACTATGATATCCCTGGTGGTACCGCTCACTGAAAGCTGAGGAGCAGGAGGAATCACGTGCAAACAAGAGTTCTGCTTGTCGATGACCACCATATCTTCCGTGAAGGATTACGGTCGTTAATTGAAAAATCCGATACGGTTCTGGTAGTTGGAGAGGCCGGAAATGGCGTCGAAGCGGTGCGCCTTGCAGGAGAGCTTGAACCTGATCTGGTGATTATGGATCTTACCATGCCGATTATGAACGGGATTGATGCTACAAAAGAAATCACCGGAAAACATCCGAAAACGCACGTCCTGGTGCTCTCCATGGAAAGTAACCGGTTCTTTGTCGTAGAAGCGCTCAAAGCTGGGGCCACAGGGTATCTTCTGAAGGATACCGCTTTTGCTGAACTTATGGATGCAATCGCTACTGTCGCCGGTGGCGAAACCTATCTTCCCCGAAAGGTAGCATCTCTGCTGGTAAAGGAATTTCTGCAATGTATTCCTGAAGACCTTACGGTTGTATATCAAAACCTCACGCCTCGCGAACGGGAGATTCTACAGCTGGTAGCCGACGGGAAAAGCATTAAGGAAATTGCATTCATTCTTGACATCAGCCCAAAGACGGTGGACAACCAGCGTCAAGCCATCATGAAAAAGCTGCAGCTTTTTAGTGTTGCCGAACTCACCAAATACGCCGTCCGGCAAGGATTATCCCCCCTCTCAAAATAATTGTATTCCCTACAGGCAATCCCGCGCAATTTGGGAATATTCGTAACCCCATAAGCAAAATACCCCATTTTATTCTTCAAAAATTCTGTTATTTATTATAATCAACGAAATTATTTCAGGAGAAATGTATGCAATACTCAGAAATGATGGTTGCAATTTCCGGAGCCAAACCTGGTCTATTACCTGAAAAGTCCGGTCATTTGGTGACGATGACAGGAAAGACACCACATGCTGCAATTCCGGCAACGTCACGTGTTGACTATGCAACGTATTCGGGGCGTTTCATCTCAAACATTGTAGAGGTTCATGGTATCCATCTCGAATAGTTGTCCGCTGATCATATGAACCTTGGGAAGTCAATCGTACTTCGGTGAAACAGATGATTCGTGATTCATATATGCGTGCGATGGTATTGGAACAGACCGGTGGGCGGCTCGTCATGAAGAAAATACCGATTCCGCTGCCAGGCCCAGGTGAACTTCTACTCAAAATTCAGGCGTGCGGTATTTGCCGAACCGACCTGCACGTTCTGGATGGAGATCTGAAACCTCCGCGAATACCGGTAATCCCAGGGCATCAAATTGTTGGTACCGTTAAGTCATGCGGAAAAGAGGTGCGTACCTTTCATATCGGCGACGTGGTAGGTGTGCCATGGTTGGGAGGGACGTGCGGTGAGTGCATCTACTGTATTTCAAGGCAAGAGAATCTTTGCGACAAAGCCATATTTACCGGATATCAGCGCAATGGCGGCTTTGCCGAGTATTGCACTGCCAATGAGAATTTTTGTTTCAGTATTCCGGAGAGTTATACAGCACCCCACGTAACCTCGCTACTGCGTGCCGGCCTTATCGGCTATCGGGCGCTCAGCATGGTCGGCAAAGGAAAACGGCTCGGAATTTACGGCTTTGGTGCGGCAGCACATAGTATTACCCAGGTTGCTCTCTGGGACAGACGCGAAATATTTGCTTTTACCCGTGAGGGTGACGATGCCGGACAGGCTTTTGCGCGTAACATGGGAGCCATTTGGTCAGGATCAGCAATGGAGCAGCCACCGGTTGAGCTTGATGGCGCCATTATTTTCGCACCGGCCGGTGAGTTGATTCCGGATGCGCTGAGAGCTGTTCACAAAGGTGGCGTGGTGGTCTGCGGCGGGATACATATGAGTCAGATCCCACGTTTTTCGTACGATCTGCTCTGGGGTGGGCGAAGCATTATTTCGGTGGCCAACCTGACCCGTGCAGATAGTGAAGATTTTCCGGAACCGGTTCCGCGCATCCTGGTTAATACGGAGGTCGAGGTGTTTCCACTAGAGCATGCCAACCGGGCATTGGACGCTCTGAGGAACGGAGAAATCAGGGGAAACGGAGTTCTTGTGCCGTAGACGTGACGACCGAACTCCATAAACCCGACTCGATTGGTGTGCAATTATCTCAAATTTATGCCGGATTCGCCCTGAACAGTTACCTGAAGCGACAGGCGATCAGCAGCGACGACAGCCTCTCCGAGTGACAGATATTTGACCGTACCGGTTAACTCAACATGCTCGGCGAGCTGAATTTTAGCTAACGCAGCGGATGCTTTCTGACGTGCACTTTCAACTTGACTTACAATCGTAGAATTAAGCTTTTCCTTGATAACATTACGAATCGTACCGTTAAATAACCAGCCGCCAACTCCAATCAGGAAACCGGCATGTCTGGTATCAAAGTCAATATTATCAAACGTAAGAGTATTGCTCTGAGGGTTGTATACCGGTTTGGCAACAAGCGTCAGTTCACCGTCGAAGTCCCCGGTCGAGGCTAAATCGATGACAAGTTTTCCGTCGTCACTTTTCATGTTAAAGCTACGAATTGTTATTTTTTTGTCATCACCAAAGGTTTGATTGAGCAAAATCGGGTTCAGCGCAGTTACGAGATCCGTGAAAAAGATATTAACGGCAAGCTGGATATGAAACTGGTTATCAAAGGTGGCAAGTTGTTGAATTTGCGGTAACGGCCGTGACGGCATCGAGGCGGGTTTCGGTCCAATGGCGATTTCCGCACCGGTGACAAGGCCGATTGAGACACGAAGCTGGTTATTTGTTGCCGACAGCGGACTCATTACAATTCTCTCCGGAGACAATTTCAACCACGCACTAAACTTTTTGTCAACCAGAGCAGGAGTAAACGCGTCTCGCCACAACGGCGCAATTTTATCCCGGAGTCGCACGTTGTCGTTGAGTTTGTTGTCAATGATAGGAGCGAGAAGCTTTTGCAGCGGCAGCATGACGCTCTCAACAAGGGTCTTCGGCTTTATCGTAATCATACCCAGGCTCATATTATCCGATAATCCGTCGGAGAGCCCGGTGTAGTACAATTCGGTTTTTAAACGCCAGTCAGGAGTTACGTTTACCTTCGCTTTGAAGCGGAGATTACTCTTGAGTGGGCCGGTCGAAAACATTCCATACCCGAACGTCAGTTGGACCGGTAGTGAAAGGTAAATGTAATCATTTGATGAAGTTACAACTACCGGACCGGTACGAACTATTTCAACTGACGCCCCAAAACTCCCCTGCCCTTTGTATAAATCTTTATTGATCGACTTGTTCAGTATATTTCCGAGATCCGCGGTCGAAGTTTCAACACGAAGATTAATGGTCGAGGAGTGCTGCGCCTCGTTACCGGCAGCCGCGCAGATGGTTGATGACATCATAAGCATGGATAACAAGCTGATTAGACAATACATTTTACGCATTATTGTTCCTCCGGGATTCAGTAACAAAAATATGCAGTAAGGCACCCGCAATAAATAACAATTCCATTTCCCATTCCGGATTCGGAACAATTATTTCATTGTAAAGAGCCTTACTTCCAAAAAACAAGGGTTAGCTTTATCGGCTAACCCCTCTGAATGTGATTGGTGGAGCTGAACCCTTGTTTATCGAACTGATGTGGCAATAATTATCTACTTACATCATGTTTTGGTGTAGCCGGCGGAAGTGGGCAATCACCTTTATCATCACATGGACAGGCATACGCGAGAGATGCAACGAGTGAAGATACGATTAAGCTCATAACAAGTATTCGTTTCATTGGTGATACCTCCTGATAGAAGATCTTTTTAGTCTTTTACGCATAGTAAGTCAGATAAAAATCTAAATCAATAGGAAAATTGAGTAACTCAGGCAACCCCACTATTCTCTCTATGAGTGCCGCTATAAATTCCTGTAAAGGTTATATTATACTTTTGCTGCTGGCTGAAGTGGCACTTCTTCAGTGAGCCACTCTATGGCTTTATTCATTGATTTGAATACCTTTTGCTTTTGTAAAATGTTTCCCATCTCTAATACGATTGACACCATATTCAACATTCCGAACGTAGTCATGTCGGTAGAGACGTGAGCCGATTTACCATTAGGGGCTCTTTCTGTTATCTGTTCTTTGGCGAGTAATGGCAGTTTACACAGCCTCTCAAATGTTACGCTTTCATCCATTGTGGCATCTGTCAGGTTAAAGAGAACATGACAGGTAGCTTGAGGCATGTAAGTTCTTGTAATATTGATAATGTCTTCAAAGGACATGGAGCCTGAAATGTCCAGGAACATTATATTGTCTTTATGTTCAACCGTAACATTTACCATTATGTCTCCCGGCTTATTTTGAAGTTCACTCGTATGTTGTGTCAAGTAAAAGAAATACCAGATATCTATACATACGATAAGATTCTGAGGCGGTATATCGCTATAGCCTCAACCCAAATCCCCGTTACGTTTAATAAGAAAAATATGAAACTTGGTATCATGTCTTGCGGCTAAAAATCAAGTTTAAAATTAATGTATTTCAATTTATAGAATCTTTGGAATTGCTAAGGATATCGGGATGTCGGAGGGGTTATATTCTGTTGCTACTTTCTATATCTTCAGCAATTGGTGCCGGGTCGCCGGTAGGATTGATTATGCACGAGCAGAGCCGCTGCTGACGTGATCAAAATGACATATTCAGCAAATGAGAGATAATCTTGATTGGATTCAAAAACTGTTGAATGAGATGGAACAGATGCGTCCGCTCGTGAATGCAATAACTAATATTGCTGAAAGAATTAATCTGTTGGCGCTGAATGCAGTGATTCAGGCTTCAAATGCAGGAAAAAATGGCAAAAGCTTTGCAGTACACAGCCTGTTTCTCTCGGACACCGCACGTCTCAGAGATGCCATTTACCAGACCGTCTATCCGGGGTTGCATCTGATTCCCGCCAGTCCGCTCTATGAACATGGTTCCGGTTGCGGCGACCCGACCCGACTGGCCCGTGCCCTGCGCGATGAACAAATTGATGCAGAATATGATCTTATTTTGATTGATTCCCCACCATCATTTGACGATTCTGCTCATGATCTCAAGGTATTACGACGTTTTTCATGTTTTAACTTTAGCGGATGAATCCCTTGAATGATCTTTGGGCAAAACCTTGTGTCTATGCCGCCAACGGTAGTTCGATCACCAGCTTTTCGTGTGGGGCGATTATGTGTCCCTTGCTATCCCGCTCGATCAACCCGGACTCTTCCAGTATTTTTATGTCCTGGTGTACATTTTTGTAATCTCTCCCCAAAAGTATAGCAAGGCCCCTGATGCTTATCCCAGCATTTACATGAAGTACCTGCAAGAGATTGTGACGCTGTCTGGTGATAACCCTGGAAAGGGCTTCTGCGGATTCAAAATATATTCTAGTGGCTGGTTCTGATACAGGTTCTCCCCGGTCGATTGCCAGCCAGTCTCGCTTAACATCGTCCATAAATTCTTTTCGGCTTTTGATCCCTATGGTTGCCATATTATTCATCGCCAATCCTTTCTACATCAGCCCAAAAGTTATCAAGCAAAGTTTCAACTTCCTTAAAGCGATACGGTTCTTCCCGCCCGACAACATGCCTATGGTCTCCCTTGCCGTGCTCATTGTCGTATCGAACAAGGCAATTTCCGTCTTTGCCAAAATAGAGCCGGTATTTGTAACGGTGGAGTGAGCCTTTAAGCGGAACAGGTAAAGTCCACACGACGATCTGCACAATAGTTCCATCGTCAAAGGTTTCTTTCCTGTTCAGAACTAAC
>CAIYZD010000331.1 GCA_903930585.1 uncultured Geobacteraceae bacterium
ATCTGGTGACGGAAAGCGCTACCGTGCCGGTGGCATCGGACACGGGCTGGACCGTCGCCGCGCCTACCTCACACACATTTGCAACGTGGGGAAATCATACCCTCTCTGCGTACGCAAAAGATGCAGCCGGTAACGTGTCGGCTTTAGCGTCAAGACGCGTCTACATCGGTGAAAATCCTGCTATAGACGGGGTGATTGTTCCGGAATCTAGCGGTTCGCCAAAATATGAACCCGCACTGACCGATGCCCTCAAATCGCTTAACTTTGCGATGAAGGTCGAACAGCCGAATCCGACCCAACTTTTACATGGCCGGGTGGCACCGCTGGTGAATGGCGTGCCGCAGCCCGACCCGAATAGATCGGAATTTAATCTGGGCGATACCGTCGTGATATTGCGCAGGGTGATAGGGCTCCAGTAACAACGGCCCACGAATCAACCAAGGAGTTTTAACCATGAAAAAATTTGTCTGTTATCTGCTTATTCTGCTGAGCAGCGCATTTCTGTCGGCATGCGGCGGCGGTGGATCGAATACGTCGGCGCCAAGCCGTACGCTCAAGTCGGTCATTAAACCAACGGCGCTGACTGCGGTTATGAATGTTGCCACAATACAACTTTCCATCACCGTACCGCTCGGCGTTTCTCCCTTGCTCCCGGAAGGAAAAACAGAGCTTATCGACGCTATAGAAATCATAAACTCGACAGATCATGTGGTTAACAATAAGACATTGAAAAGTGTTACCTACACAGCGGCTACATCTGCTACGGTACCGGGGCAGATCACTGTTGGTGTGGTGCAAGCGGATGGATTCAAGGAAGCCGACGAAATAACTATCCATATGAAGGTAGATACAGGGGCCTTCCCGAAAGAGAGCGATTTCACGCTGCTCTCTTTTGACGCCCATGATACTGCTGGTGCCACATTGGCGCTCGACCCAGCCCTTACAACCACATTGCTGTACTAATCGGCGGAGGAACCATGCTTCAGAAACTGATACTTTTATCAACACTCTGTTTGTTCGCTGTCCCCGCTTTTGCGACCGAAGCCGACTTCGAAAAACGGATGGCGCGTGGCGTGGCGGCGCTGGAGGCCAACGAACCAGGCCAGTCTCTAGTCGAATTTCGCGCAGCTCTTGAGGAACATCCCCAGGATGCCGAGGCCAACCTTTTTCTCGGCATTGCGCTGAGCAGAACGAATGATCCTCAGGCAGAAACCGTGCTGAAGAAAGCTCTCGTCCTGGAGCCGGATAACCAGCGCACCAACCTGGAGCTGGGGATATTTTACTTGCGAAACAATGTACCCGAAGAGGCGGAAGACCATTTTGACACGGTTATCAAAACTTCGACCGATGCCGATCTGGCCGCTCAGGCGCGTGAGTACATGAGCAAACTGAATACCGGTTCCAAGGAAAAATTATGGTCGCTGCACGCTTCGACCGGCATGCAGTACGACAGCAACGTGATTGCTAACGCCGAAGGTCTGCCGCTGCCACCGGGTATTTCCCGTAAAGCCGACTGGTGTGCTGTTATGAGCTTTGGTGGTGGATACACCCTGTTCAAGAACGAGAAGAGTGCGATTCAGGCAGAGTACAATTTCTTTCAGAACCTGCATTTTTGGGTTACCGATTACAACGTTACCCAGAACACGCTGAAGCTGCAAGGAAAGTATGATTATACCAACCGGCTATCTCTCAGGGCAGGGTATTCGCTGGAGCAGATGCTGCTGGGAGGAAACCTGTTTGATTATGCCCATACGGTGGCTACATCCGGCCTGCTGACCTATGAGTCCGGAGCCAGCAGCACGGTAGAAGCCAGATACCGTTACACCACGTATAAGGATTCCGACGCATTTGTCACTAACAGCGAAAGAACCGGCAGCAATTACCTTCTCGGTTTCTCTCATCAGATCCCGATCAACTCGATAGCCGTTGTTCGTGGCGGATATACGTTCGATATGGACAGGGCACGTAAGGGAATTG
>CAIYZD010000332.1 GCA_903930585.1 uncultured Geobacteraceae bacterium
AATTCCAATTTTGGTGTTTTTATGGATTCGTGCCCTGACCGATGGGGACAGGTACTGATGCAGAGAAGAGATGTGGTCGAAGCCAGGGAGGAAGGCCGAACGCCGCGAACACTGGGTCCATGGGAATTTCTGCTCGGGGTACAGGACTGCACACGAATGGGGGCACTCCGTTTCAGCCATTCTGATGCACAGGACTTTCTGGCAAACGAGGCTTTAGCAGCACCGCCAATCGCCAAGATCGATGAATTGCAAGCAATCGCCTTCGAGTTGACCAAGAAAAAGCAGGACGACCTTGGCAAGATTAAGGAATGGTTGAAAGTGCTTGTCGCGCCGGGATCGTCTCTTGGTGGAGCCCGCCCTAAGGCCAACGTAGTTGATGATGAAGGAAGTCTCTGGATCGCCAAGTTCCCATTGATCGTGCCGGAAATACCCGGCGTTTCTTTGCGTCAGCCATGACAATGCTCAAACATTCCGACACCGAAGACGCCAGCTATATTGAATTGGCTGAGTTCATAGCTACTTACGGTCAGCAAGAGCATATTGCCGCCGACCTCAAGGAATTATTCACCCGAATTGTTTTCAACGTGGCCGTGGCCAACCGTGATGATCACCTCCGCAACCATGGATTTATGCGTTCCCCTGCCGGCTGGCGTTTGGCACCGGCTTTCGATATGAACCCTTCTTTTAAGAAGAATGAACATGCTTTATCCCTAAATTTTTTTGACCGTCTGCCGGATCTGGAAGTCGTAATATCAACCGCAGAGTACTACAGACTGGACACAGGCCATGCGCGGGAAATTGTGGCGATGGTGTGCGAGATTGTAAGCAAATGGGAAATCAGTGCAAAGAAACTGGGATTAACGGCAAGGAATCGAGCTGAGGCAGAGCACCTGTTTATCTGTGAACCATAGATCCGCCTATAATACCAAGCGAGGCAGTTTGTTAACCATCAGTATGACAAGGCTGAAAGAAACACTCAAATGTCACGTTTTGCCTACATCTTAGGAAAGATTACGGCAGGTCATCAACTTACAGGCGGGTGGTTCTTTGAGGGCTGTACTAGTTTGAAGCAAAAGCAGGATATCGTACATTGGGGTTGCTTTATGGCGGCACAAGGGCAGTTGTAAAATCCGCCAATATTACCAACAGGCAACGGCAACTCATATAACACCGCACTTCACTCCGCGATGTTCCGCTTCGGCGGCGTAATATTCGCCCAAGCTGAGAGCCCGTCTGACAAACCCGCAAGTTGATGCTGGATTGGCAGACGTAAACCAACCTGGCAAGAAATACAACGCCTGCTGATGGCGGCATGATCAACGAACAACCAACACTGGAAGGCTGCGCCTTTTAGTGGACTGCCCAGGTGTTGGTATAGTATCGGCGTTTTGTTTCCCTAAGAGCAAAAGCGTCACTCTTCGTAGTCGCCGCAATAATTATTCTTAAATAAATCCGTACCCAGATCCGTACCCAGACAAAGAAACAGCCACCCAGAGAATCCTCTAAGTGGCTGATATTATGGTCGGTGCGACAAGATTTGAACTTGCGACCACTAGACCCCCAGTCTAGTGCGCTACCAGGCTGCGCTACGCACCGAAATAAACTATTTTAGAACTTACCTAACCTACCCTACTCTTCTTCTACTACTGTGCCCTTTTTGTGCCCAGGTTAATTTTATCCGCTTTGCTCCGGGGAGAGCGTTACTTCAATTGGGATACCTAGAGGACCAGCATATAGACGAGCAATATATTGCAACCACAGGTAAGTGTCAAGCAAAACCGGAACGACAGCAAAACCAGAACCGGCATTGCCGGATAAAAGCCTATGTGGACAGTCTTACCCATTTTACTGGTAGTATAATACTACCAGTAAAATGCATCCTCTATGTGTGTTGACGGAGTAGGCCCCGAAGCTTAAAAACATGCTTGACTCACCGGTATATCGGTTATATTATTATCAAAAACACAAAACATATCGGTGTGACAGCATGCAATCAGCCAAGCTATACGAAATATTATCTTCATACAATCGTTTTTGGAGTACTGGCAATATAGACGCCGGAATCAAGAGGGATATTCTCCCAGCTTGCATCGGGCAGCTAAATTCCAAAGAAGTCGTCGTCCTCAAGGGAGTAAGACGATGCGGCAAATCCACCCTTATGGCACAGGTGATTCGCGAGTTACTCGTTCAGAACGTGCATCCTACCGCAATTCTTCGGGTCAATTTAGAAGAACCGCTTTTCTCATCAGAATACTCTGTAGAACTACTGGAGCAGATTTACCGCACCTATCGTGAGCGTGTACAACCGGAAGGAAAATGCTGGCTCTTCATGGATGAGGTGCAGAATGTCCCAGGTTGGGAAAGTTGGGTAAGGGGCCGCAGCGAAACAGAGGAGATTAAAATATTCGTCACCGGCTCTTCATCACAGATGCTTTCCCGTGAAATCGGCACCAAGCTGACCGGCAGGAATGTTTCATTTGAGGTCTACCCACTTTCATTCCAGGAATTTTTACGATTCAATAATATTACTGTCGAAACAGAAATTGATTTTGTTGCCAGGAAATCCATCGTTAGGAAATATTTTAATGACTACCTGAAGTACGGTGGTTTCCCTGAGATAGTGCTTAAGGAAGCTAACGATGATAAAGAACTTCTTCTCAGAAATTATTTTGAAGATCTGCTCTACCGGGACATTGTCACTCGCTACGAGATTCGGGATGTATCAAACCTTCGCAATCTGGCTGTTTACCTGCTGACAAACGTAGCAAAACTGACCAGTATTACCAAACTGAAAAACAACTTCACCATCTCCCAGGACAAGACCGAAAACTACGTATCGGCTATCATGGAAAGCTACCTTGTATTTCAACTACATATGTTTTCATATTCACTAAAAAGCTCCATGAGAGCCGGTTTTAAGCCATATGCCATTGATACGGGTTTACGAAACCGAATCGCTTTTGCGTTTTCTGAAGACATGGGATGGTTGGTCGAAAATGTAGTTTTTTGCCACTTAAAGCGACATCACGAAGAAGTCTACTACCATTCAAATGGCTCAGATATAGATTTCATTATTAAAGAGGGACTCAAGATAACCAAGCGGATACAGGTTTGGTATGAAGATGCATCAGTTACTACCATCCCGGATCGGGAGTTAGCCTGTTTTCATAAATTGCTTGAAGGGCATGAAACGGCGGAATCAATACTAGTGACAAACGACTATGATGACGTTATTACTATTGGCACTGCTAAGGTTCAGTGCATTCCGGTTGCAAAATTTCTGCTTGGGCAAGTCAGTCCAGTGCGCTACCAGCGCTGCACCGATAAAACCTGTCTACAATAAATCGCGTATTACTTTCAGTTCTTTGCGAACTGCTTTCAAAACTTCACTATAATCTATTGAGGGTGTACTATCAAAAAGATCTTCTGCGTTTATAAGTTTCCCCTTGGGAGTGATACGCTTTTTTACCCCCTCTATGGTAAACTTTTCATCATACAACAGGTGCTTTACCTGTAAAACAAGATCAACTTCGTTCTTCGAATATAACCGCTGTCCGGAACTGCTTTTAACCGGCTTGAGAAAGGGAAATTCTGTTTCCCAAAAACGGAGAACGGATGTTCTCACACCGGCAGCTTCCGCTACTTCACCTATTTTGTAGTATATTTTTTCTGTTAAAGTCGAAGCCATAACGAAATATACCTGAACTACACCCTAGCTGGCATCTGCGTTTATTGCACTCTTCAGAACCTGGCTCGGCTTGAACGTCAGAATTCTTCGGGCATTTATCGTTATGGTTTCACCAGTTTGCGGATTACGACCACGCCGGTCTGCCTTCTGTTTCACAACGAAGTTGCCAAACCCGGCAATCTTGATCTTTTCACCAGCTTCCAAGGTAAGCTTCAGAAGACCAAAAACAGTTTCTACGATTTCTGCAGATTCTTTTTTTGAAAAACCGATTCTCTGATGAATACGTTCAACTATATCTGCTTTAGTCATAATTACCTCAGTCGCTTACAGTTAATACACTGAATCAAAAGGAGAAATTTTATAGCACAGGGAAATCTATTACGCAATAAAATTTATCGAATTGTAACCTGTAATTTATCTATCAGATTGGCAATTATTCTTTTGTGGAGCGTGGCAATCTCTTCTTCGGCAAGTGTTCGCTCGAAAGAACGGTATCTGATGCGCACTGCTACGCTCTTAAATC
This sequence comes from uncultured Geobacteraceae bacterium, assembly GCA_903930585.1. Lineage (GTDB taxonomy): Bacteria > Desulfobacterota > Desulfuromonadia > Geobacterales > Pseudopelobacteraceae > JACRCG01. Next base: position 4,212 of record CAIYZD010000332.1, read on the forward strand.
CGTCAGGAACACCCTTGCCGCGATACACATCGAAGATCTGTACCTGTTCAATCTCCTGCGATTTTTCTCCCCTGATGCACTCTACGACCTTGATCGCGGCCAGTGCTTCCGGAATCAACAAGGCAATATCGCGTGTGCTGTCGGGAAAACGGGATGGAGCAGTTATAGTTTTCTTTGAACGGGACAGATTTACCAGCTTTTCGAAATCAAGCTCGAAACAGTACACCGGCTTTTCGATTTCAAAATTTTTCTGCACCGTGGGGTGAAGTTCCCCCACAGAACCTATGCAGTCGCGACCGGCAAGAATCCGGCATGATTTTCCAGGATGATAATATGATTCGACAGTATCGGTATTCCATGAAATTCCGCCGATATCCAGAACATCGAGAACCGTTTCAACAATCCCTTTGACGTCAAAGAAATCAACCATCTCGTCAGGACGACTCCACCCGTCGCCATCACGTGATCCGGTTATGGCGCCAACAATACAGAGCGGCTCACGGGGCATATCTTCTCCATCACAGGGAAGATAGACTCTCCTCATTTCAAACAGCTTAAGATCAAGAGAGCGGAAATTCATATTCCGGGCCGTTGTCTCCAGTAGACCGGGTAGCAGTGTCGTCCGCATAACCGACTGTTCATCAACCAGAGGATTGGCAAGCTTGATAGCGATATGGCGCGGATCGTCATCACTTAAAAGCAGCTTTCCGGCAGCATCGGGCGAGGTAAAACTGAAGTTGATAATTTCCGTCATGCCGTTATTTACCAGCAGATCCCTTACCCGCTTCTCAATTTCCTGATGCCGCGTCGGCCTGTCCGAAACAACCCGGGAAACCGGCATGGTTGCGGGAATTGCGTCATAGCCGTTCAGACGGGCGATCTCCTCAATCAGATCTATTTCCCGTTCAATATCAACTCGATAAAATGGCGGGGTCACGGCCACCGATCCGTCGGCACTCGCGGAAACCGTACACTCCAGGCGAGTCAGGATATCGATGATAGCATCACGCTCCAGATTAATTCCGATCAGTTCGTTTGCCTTTTCAGGACGGAACATGATTGCGGCCCGGTCACTCCTGCCCGGATAAGCATCGATGCATCCCTGCGCAGAAACGCCACCGGCAAGCTCAACGATAAGGGCTGCCGCACGGTCAAGTGCTCCGGTTACATTATCTATATCAATACCACGCTCAAAACGGTGCGATGACTCGGTATGCAGGCCGAGACGCTTGGCGGTCTTGCGAATCGCGGCCGGTTTGAAAAAAGCACTCTCAAGAAGAATCGAAGTTGTGGAACTCTCAATCTCAGAATTCAATCCCCCCATAACGCCTGCCAGCGCCACAGGGCGTTCGGCGTCACAAATAACAAGGTCGAATGCCGTCAATAACCGCACCTGATTGTCAAGGGTTGTAAACTGTTCCCCCTCTTCCGCCGTGCGAACGACAATCCGTTTACCGGAAAGACGGTCACAATCGAAGGCGTGCAACGGCTGGCCCAGTTCCATCATCACAAGATTGGTTACATCGACCACGTTGTTGATCGAGCGTACACCGATGGCGTTGAGGCGCTTGACCAGCCATTCCGGAGAAGGAGCAATCGTGCATCCCGAGATATGGCGCGCCGCATAGCGCGGACACATTTCCGGATTTTTGATTGTTACACCTATCTGCGAATCAACCTTCTCAGCACTTTCGGCCACGGCAGGCTGCGGACGGGTCACCTTCCGGCCGAGCTTTGCAGCAATATCGCGCGCAATGCCGATAACGCTCAGACAATCGGAACGATTGGGAGTCAGACCGATCTCGAACACCGTGTCTTTAAGCCCGAGAGCCGAGAACAGAGGGGTCCCAAGCGGCGCAACGGCAGCTGGCAACACGATGATTCCGGCACTCTCTACGGCCAGCCCCAACTCTTTTTCCGAGCAGAGCATGCCGCACGATTCTTCACCGCGAATCTTTGACCGCTTGATTTTAAAGTCACCGGGAAGTACGGCGCCGATCTGGGCCAGAACAACGGTATCACCCTGTTTGAAGTTCTGCGCGCCGCACACAACATCAAGGACTTCTTTTCCGTTATTTACCCTGCATAACGAAAGCTTGTCGGCATTGGGGTGCTGACGCTTTTCCTCAACCAGAGCCACAACCACATCATCCATGCCGGCACCACGCTGTTCCATGGACTCGACTTCGAGTCCCAGCATGGTAAGCAGCGCGGCAAGTTCGTCAGGAGTTGCATCGAAATCTACAAATTCTTTTAACCAGTTATACGTTACGTTCATATCGAGGCACCATTAAATATAGTGAAATTAAAACTGCCGAAGAAACCGGACGTCGTTCTCGAACAGAAGACGCATATCGGAGATGCCGTACTTTAACATCGCAATACGCTCTATACCCATTCCGAAAGCAAAACCGGAGATACTTTCAGCGTCGTACTGTACATGACGGTAGACTTCCGGATCAACCATCCCGGCGCCAAGTATTTCCAGCCAGCCACTGTTTTTACAGACACGGCACCCTTTGCCGCCACAGATGACGCAGGCGATATCAACCTCTGCCGACGGTTCGGTAAAAGGAAAATAACTTGGACGGAGCCGCACACCTGTTTTCTGACCAAAAAGCTGATTGGTGAATACGGTAAGAATTCCCTTGAGATCTCCGAATGTCACCTTTGTATCAACCATCAACCCTTCAATCTGATGAAACATCGGCGAATGTGTTGCATCCGAATCGCATCGATATACGGTACCCGGAGCTATAATGCGCACCGGAGGCTTCTGTTTGAGCATGGTGCGAATCTGCACCGGCGACGTATGAGTCCTGAGCAGGAGGTTGTTTTCCACAAAAAAAGTGTCCTGCATATCGCGGGCCGGGTGTTCCGGAGGAAAGTTGAGCGCCTCGAAATTGTACCAGTCATGTTCAATCTCCGGCCCCTCGGCAACGGCAAAACCAAGGCCCGCAAAAATCGAGCAGATTTCCTCAATAACAAGTGACACCGGATGTTTCGTACCTTTAAGCGGATGTCGTCCCGGCAGCGAAGTATCAACCCGCTCGGATTGGAGACGAACCGCGATAGCTTTTTCCTCTGCAGACGTAATTGCCGCGCCAAGCTCCGCTTCGATATTGTCGCGCACCCTGTTGACCAGTTGCCCGACAACCGGTCGCTCCTCAGCCGACAGCGAACCAAGTCCCTTCATCAGTGCCGTTAATTCACCTTTACGACCAAGCAGATTGATGCGAATTTCCTGAAGTTGCTCGACCGAGGACGCTGTGACAATAGCCTGCAGGGCGTCATTTCTCAATTGCTCAAGTTTTTCCCGCATAATTGATTACCTTCGAGACCGATTAGTAGTGACAGCTATATGCTGTACAAAAAAGGGAATGGAAGACAATCCCATTCCCTTTTCGTAAATAAACCTGCAAAGAGCCTAAATACCGGCCTTTGCAACAGCCGCAATCTGGGCGAATCCGTTCGGATCGGACACGGCAATGTCAGCCAATACTTTTCGATCGATCTGAACATTGGCCTTTTTGAGACCGAAGATGAACTTGCTGTACGACAGACCGTTGATACGTGATGCCGCATTGATACGAACAATCCACAGGCTGCGGAAATCACGTTTTTTGACGCGGCGGTCACGGAAGGCATAATTTAAAGCGCGGTCTACCGCTTCTGTCGCACTGCGAAACAACTTGCTGCGTGCGCCACGGTAACCCTTTGCCAGTTTTAATACCTTGTTACGTCTGCGTCTCGCTTTAAATCCTCTTTTTACACGTGCCATACGTTGCTACTCCTTCGTTGCTGAATTGGCCAGATCCATAAGGGGAGACAATTTCCTCATGGTTCTTGGCATTATGCATCCGTCCACGGAGAGTGAAGGGAAAAACTGCTATTTGTAAGGGATCAGGCGGGCAATATTCTTCTGGTCAACGGCAGCAACCATGGAACCACCACGCAGGTTACGCTTACGCTTACGGGTCTTGGGGGTCAGAATGTGGCTTGTGAAAGCACTTCCGCGCTTGATGCGGCCGGTCGCTGATTTCTTGAAGCGCTTTGCTGCGCCACGGTTTGTTTTAATTTTCGGCATGAGAAACTCCTTCTTCGTTATAAGAACTTACCAGTTCAAGACTACTATTTATTTTTTAGGTTTCGGGGCTACGATCATATACATGTTACGCCCCTCTACGCGCGGCTGATTTTCAATTACGCATACATCCTGCAACTCTTTCGCAACCTTCTCGATCACGGCACGCCCGACATCCATATGGGTAATTTCCCTGCCACGGAACACAAGGGTAATTTTTGCCTTGTTCCCCTCTTCGAGAAAACGCTTGACGTTGTTTATTTTAAACTCAAGATCATGGCTGTCGGTTTTAGGTCGTAACTTGATTTCCTTGAGCAGCACATGAACCTGTTTCTTTTTTGCTTCCTGCAGCTTTTTGCTCTGCTGGTACTTAAACTTGCCATAGTCCATAATTCTGCAGACAGGCGGAACTGCCGTTGGTGAAACTTCAACAAGATCCAGCTGCTGCTGTTCGGCCAATTCAAGCGCCTGTGCAAGGGTAAGCACACCCAGCGCTTCTCCTGTTGCACCAATGACGCGAACTTCAGAAACTCTGATGGCCTGATTGATATTGACGGTCGGTTTTGCTATGGCGACACCCCCTGACAGCAGTTTATACGCGACTGCTATCGTACTTTCACTCTATTTAAAGTTTTTGCATTCCTGGGTTACAAAATCGATAAACTCTTCAGGCTTCATCGCCGGAAGATTTTTGCCGTCACGATAGCGAGGTGTGACCGTACCCTGTTCAACCTCTTTATCGCCGATTACCAGCATATACGGGATCTTTTGCAGTTGGCTTCTCGAATCTTGAAACTCAACTTTTCATTGCGAACATCACGTTCGACACGTATCCCCGCATTACGCAACTGCCGGTATACTTCCTGGGCAAACGGCACCTGATTATCGGTAACCGTAACCACAGTCGCCTGAACCGGAGAAATCCAGAGCGGGAAACTGCCGGCGAAGTGTTCAATAAGGACACCGATAAACCGTTCAATTGAACCGAGGATCACTCGATGCACCATGATGGGGCGCTTTCGCTCGCCATCAGAAGCGACGTAGGTCAGATCAAAGCGTTCCGGCAGGGTAAAATCGCACTGGATAGTAGCACACTGCCATCTCCTGTCAAGACAATCGCGCAGTTTTATATCAATTTTAGGCCCATAAAACGCGCCATCCCCTTCATTTATCTCGTAAGGACGACCGGAATCCTTCAGAGCCGACAAAAGAGCAGTCGTCGCCTGTTCCCAGTCCGAATCAGATCCGATCGATTTTTCCGGACGGGTTGAAAGCTCCATTTCATATTCAAATCCGAAAATAGCCATCACATCGTTGACAAAGGAAATTACTCCTTTTATTTCCGCATCCAACTGTTCGGGAGTGCAGATAATGTGGGCGTCATCCTGCGTAAAGCAGCGCACTCGCATGAGTCCGTGAAGAACACCGGCACGCTCATGGCGATGTACCGTCCCGAGTTCGAAAAAACGGAGCGGTAGATCGCGATAGCTGCGTAAATGGGACTTGTAGATCATCATGTGAGAGAGACAATTCATCGGCTTTATGCCGTAGCTTTGCTCATCCACCTCGGTGAAATACATGTTTTCACGGTAATTTTCGTAGTGCCCCGAACGCTGCCAAAGCTCACTCTTGAGAATCTGCGGGCCGACAACGATGTCGTAATCACGCTTCAGATGCTCTTTACGTTCAAAATCTTCAAGAATCGTGCGCAACATCGCACCTTTTGGATGCCAAATCGGGAAACCGGCGCCGACTTCGTCGGAGAACGAAAACAGATCCAGCTCCCTGCCGATCTTGCGGTGGTCGCGACGTTTTGCCTCTTCCAGACGGTGCAGATACGCTTCCAGCTCTTTTTTATCGATAAACGCGGTACCGTAAATACGCTGAAGCATACGGTTCTTTTCGTCGCCACGCCAGTAGGCGCCGGCAATCGAGAGTAACTTGAACGCCTTGATCCGACCGGTGGAAGGGAGATGCGGACCACGGCAAAGATCGGTAAATGTACCCTGACTATAGGCCGAAACAGCATCGACACCAAGATCGTTGATCAATTCGGTTTTATACGTCTCCCCCATCGCTTCAAACAGACTGATTGCGTCAGCGCTCGAATAGTCGTGACGCTCTATTTTCTGATCGGCAGACGCCAGTTCCAGCATTTTAGCTTCAATACGCTCAAGATCGTCCGGCGTAAATGGCTTATCCACGTCAAAATCGTAATAGAAGCCGGTTTCTATGGCCGGGCCAATCGTTACCTTCGCCTGTGGAAAAAGCGTTTTGACAGCCTGCGCCATCAAATGGGAGGTAGAATGACGGATGAGTTCAAGTGCTTCAGGGCTTTTTTCCGTAACGATTTCAACACGATCCCCGTCGGCAAGGCGGGAAGAGAGGTCCACCAGCTGAGCATTGATCTTTCCTGCCAAAGCAGCCTTGGCAAGACCGGCTCCGATTGAGGCCGCCAGATCATAGACAGTAGCACCCTCGTGCAGTTCGCGAGAAGAATTATCCGGGAGTGTAATAGTTATCGTAGCCATAAGTGATTCCTTTAAGAGACCAAACAGAAAAGGCATCGATATCGATGCCTGCATCCTGCTCGCCTCAACTCTGCTTGTTAATGGTAGGCGCGGGCGGTGTCGAACCGCCGACCTCTACCGTGTCAGGGTAGCGCTCTCCCGCTGAGCTACGCGCCTACATCAAAAAGCTGGAGAGTAATAGCAAGTTACGAAATGGATGTCAAGCTGATTTTACTTTTTTTCCAATCTGGCAACATTCTCGACATGAACTGTCTGAGGAAACATATCAACCGGCTGAATTTCCTGGCAGAGATACCCGAGCTTATGCAGAATATCCAGATCCCGCGCGAGGCTCTGGGGAGAGCATGAAACGTAGATAATGGATTTCGGCCCGAGTGCGGTAACACTTTCCAGCACTTTCAGATCGCATCCCTTGCGGGGAGGATTCAGCACCGCCACATCGACCGGCTGCTGCTCTCCGGCCATTTCATCCAGCAGATCGGCAACATCTCCCGCTTCAAAACGACAGTTTCTGATGCTGTTAATTCGTGCATTCATGCCGGCATCAGCCACCGCTTCTTCAACGACTTCAACACCGATCACCTCTTTAGCCGCTCCGGCCAGGAACAGTGAAATCCCGCCAATACCGCAGTAGAGATCGAGTACCGTTTCAGCGCCGGAAAGCCCGGCCCATTCACGCACCTTGCTGTAAATCAGATTTGCGCCGCTGTTGTTAACCTGAAAAAAAGATCGGGGTGAAATCCTGAACGAAACATCACCGATCCGCTCCGTCAAGTGCAGCTTCTTCGTCAGAAAATAATCTTTCTGCCCCATGATCACATTACCTTCCGTCGCGTTGACATTCTGGACAACGACTTCAACCTCGGGAACCTGTTCTTGAACAAAACGTCCCAGATGATGAATCTCGTTGAAGGAGCGCTTGGAAGTAACAAACACCACCATCGCCTTTTTCTCATGTACCGAGATACGTACCACCAGATAACGGAGCAGGCCCATTTTGCTTTGCGGATTATATACCTGTACCTTCCCCTTTTTGATCCCCCTTCTGACTGCCGCGACAACCTTGTCGATCAATGGGTGATGAATCGGGCATTGTTCCAGATCGTAGACATCATGGCTGGCGCGGCGGTAAATACCGATAAACGGTTCCGAAAATTTGCCGGCCACCGTTAACTTTGCAGTAGTGCGATAATGAATCAGACTGTCGGGAGAGAGCAGCGGATGCACCACGACCCTGGACAAGTCGGGATATTTGGCCATCTCGGCCAGAATCATGCCCCGTTTCCAATTCTTCTGCTCGGAATACTTCATGGCAATCAGCGGGCAGCCGAAACAATCGGCACTTTCGCGACAGGGGGGATTGCTGCTCCGGAGCGGGGAGGGTTGCAGAAGTTTTTTTACGTGGCAAAATGCCGTACCACCGGCAACATGATCGATAGCGGCCAGCACAACGTCACCGGGCAGAGCCCCGCCAACCCTGAGAGTCATCCCCTCTTCGCTACGGGCAGTGCCGTAGCCATCTTCATCAAGTGAAGATATGCGCAACTCCAGAACGCCTTTGCGCGTCAACGGCACAAACGGTTTGTCGGGAGTGGCCGGTTCAGCCGGTTTTCGCGATGGAACACGCGCCGGTTTCGTCTTCGTATGTTCGAATATATTATTTTTCTTCAAAATTATTCCTTTTAATTCCTGTTCAAACCAAACTTTATGGAGCTACTCATTATATCATGCTCATAGTTGCCAAATAGTCCCGGAACTTCTCAAATGCCTGCGCCCGGTGACTTATCCCGTTCTTCTCCTCCAGCGTCAGCTCGGCCATGCTCCGCCCGAAACCATCCACCAGAAACAATGGATCATACCCGAACCCCCCCTCCCCTCGAGCCGCGGAGAGAATCCGGCCGGCAACCCGGCCGGTAAACAGCCGCTCAACACCTTCCGGCGTTACGAACGCAAGCACACAGACAAAAGCTGCCTGTCGATGCTCTTCCGTGACATGGTGACATTCATTCAGCAGCCGGGCATTGTTGGCGGCATCGTCGGCATTGGCACCGGCGTAGCGGGCTGAAAACACGCCGGGGGCGCCATTCAGAACATCGACAACCAGTCCGGAGTCGTCGGCCAGTGCCGGAAGTCCGGAAAAAAGGGACGCTTCGCGAGCTTTCTTGAGAGCATTTTCCTCGAACGTAGCTCCATCTTCAACGATTTCAGGAAAATCGGCATAATCAGATGGACTGCTGACCTGATCGACCAGATCGGCCAACAATGCGGTAATTTCAATTATTTTACCTTTATTGCGCGTGGCAACCACCAACTGTTTCATCCGGCAAGGGCCTCCTGCTGAAAGACAAAGAGCTGCTCCACCCCGCCAAGGGCAAGATTGCGCATGGTGTCCATCTCTGCACAGGTGAACGGCTCGGCCTCCGCAGTCCCCTGAACTTCCACAAAACGGCCGCTGGAAGTTATGACAAAATTCATATCGACATCGGCAGAGGAATCTTCCAGATAATTCAAATCCAGAAGAGCGTTTCCTCCCACAATTCCGACACTGACCGCCGCAACGGCCTCCTTTATCGGGATCTCGTTCAGAACCCCCTTTGCAGTCAATGTCGTTAATGCATCGACGAGGGCAACGTATGAGCCGGTTATCGATGCGGTGCGAGTCCCGCCATCGGCCTGAATAACGTCACAGTCGATATGGATAGAGCGTTCGCCCAGTTTCGCAAGATCCGTCACTGCCCGCAACGAGCGGCCGATCAGGCGCTGAATTTCGAGCGTGCGACCGGTTTGCTTTCCTTTTGCCGCTTCGCGTGAAGAGCGGGTATGCGTGGCACGCGGCAACATGGAATATTCGGCTGTTACCCAGCCGGTGCCCCTACCCCTCAGAAATGGTGGTACCGACTCCTCTATGGATGCCGTACAAATCACTTTGGTATCGCCACACTCGATCAGCACGGAACCTTCGGCGTGTTTGGTAAAACCGCGCGTTATTTTAATTGAACGCAAGGCATTGGCACTACGACCATCATTTCTCATACAAGACAACTCCCCAGCCTCAGAAATAGCAACGTCATGCTGTTCATTAACCTGTCAGCGGTGCCGTGTCAAACAAAAAGGGGACCTGAAACCAGATCCCCGAGAGACATCAGTGTTATTATGAATTTATTCTAGCCAAGATGCGTATTCTTGTTCCTGGCCCGATTGGCAAGAATGGTGGAATCAAGCAGTTCTCCGCAGCACGTGCATTTCCAGGCATCAAAGGAACGGACAAAATCATAGAACTTCTCGGCAAACATACGGCCTTTGCAACGTGGACACTGCATGGAATCCCCCCCGGCTACAGTTAATATAAATGGTGACAGGTGGGTAATTACATCTTACGTGCCAATTGCTCAGATTATCTGTTTGCAACCATTATAAATAAAATTAATCGAGTATTTCAAGGATGTTGAAATAACGGATATACCTTGCTAAACTTCTTTTCTCCAATCCCTTCGATCCCGGCAAGATCTCCGACACGCAACAAACCGCCATTATTTTGACGGTACATCGCGATGCGCCGGGCTATAGCCGGGCCGATTCCGGGTAACAGTATAAAATCAGCCTCGCTCAGTGTCGCTATATCAAGCGGAATTCCCAGGACAATGTGCTCGGAAGTAGTCATCCGATTCACCAGCAGCCGGTAAGCCCCGTCAGGCCGAACGGCAAGCGTTATTGCAGCGCCATTTTCCAGTGGACGACCTGCGGAAGCGTCGATCATCACCTGTTTCATCGGGCGGACCGACCTCGCCATATTTATGACGCTTATCGCCAATGAATTGGCGGGCACCTCGTATATGCCCGCATGAAGAACATCCCCGCCGACCTTGACGGAGATACGATTGCCCGAAAAAACATGAAAGGCCGTCCGAACAGGAATTTCCCGACTCGTACGGCCTTTCATCAGTACCGGTAAAAAGAGCAGCGCCGCGCAGACGATCATCACGACCCTGCTCATTTTGTCCATCCGCGGTCTACTCCTCCGACTTGTGCAGTTTGTAATCGATACTGTCGATCAGTGCTTGATAAGACGCATCGATAATATTCTCCGAGACACCGACGGTACCCCAGCGGGAATGCCTGTCACCGGATTCGATCAGTACCCTGGTCGATGATGCGGTGCCCTGACCGGCCGGCAAAACACGCACCTTGTAGTCCAGCAACTTCACTTCCTTCAATTTTGGATAGAATTTCTCCAACGCCTTGCGGATAGCGTTATCAAGTGCATTAACCGGCCCGTTTCCTTCCGCGGCGGTATGTTCCACTTTTCCACCAACCTTGACCATGATTGTGGCCTCGGCCAGCGGATTCTGGTCCTCGCCCCGTTTTTCGTCGATTACCCGGAAACCGAGCACGGTGAAGTATTTTTTGTGGCCGCCAAGCGCCTTTTTCATCAGCAGTTCAAATGAAGCTTCAGCCCCTTCAAATTGATACCCGCGATTCTCCATATCCTTGATATTATCCAGGATTTCAAGAGTGACCGGATCCTTGCTGTCAAGGTTAATGTTGAACTCTTCCGCCTTGGCCAGAATATTGGATCGACCGGACAGATCGGAGATCAGAACACGGGTGCAGTTGCCGACCAGCTCCGGACGCATATGTTCGTACGTCTCCGGATGCCGCTGGATCGCGCTGACGTGTACTCCCCCCTTGTGAGCGAACGCCGAGTTACCGACGTAGGGCTGATGCTTGTCAGGCGATATGTTCGCCAGTTCATACACATAGCGGGAGACTTCCCGCAAATGCCGCATCTGCTCGCCGGTAATACATTCCTTTGCCATCTTGGCGTTGAGCGCCGGGATAATCGAGCAGAGATTGGCGTTACCGCATCGTTCGCCGAAACCGTTGATAGTACCCTGAACCTGGACAATACCCTGGTCAACGGCAATCAACGTATTGGCTACGGCACAGTCGCCATCATTATGGGTATGTATGCCGAGCGGGGTCTTGATATGTTTCTGAACCGTTTTGATGATTTCGGCAAATTCGAACGGCATGGTGCCGCCGTTGGTGTCACACAGAATGATGCAGTCCACGTTGGCATTTTCAGCGGCCTGGAGGGTTTTGATGGCGTACTCCGGATTGGCCTTGTAGCCGTCGAAGAAGTGCTCCGCATCGTAGAAAACTTCCGGAGCATGTTTTTTCAGGTATTCCAAAGAATCGAAAATCAACTCCAGATTCTCTTCCAGCGAAATACGCAACGCTTCATAGACATGAAAATCCCAGGTTTTGCCGAAAATGGTGATTGCATCCGGTTCGGCTTTTACCAGCGTAATAATGTTGCTGTCCTTATCAGGGGTCACCTTGGCACGACGCGTGGAACCAAACGCCGCAATCCTTGCCTGGTTCAGCTTTTCCTTTTTTATATCCTTGAAGAAGGAGACATCTTTGGGATTACTCCCCGGCCATCCCCCTTCAATGTAATGAACACCCAATTCGTCAAGCTTGTGGGCAATGCGAATCTTGTCCTCAACCAGAAAAGAGATGTCCTCGCCCTGGGTACCATCCCGCAGGGTTGTGTCATACAACGTGATCAAACTCATGAGTACCTCCCGATAAGATAGAAAAACATGCTGAATTACCTGATAAATAAAATTGCGTTCCATTTTAGCTGTTTTTTCCGGATTTTTCAACTAAAACGGCTGACTGTTTTTCCTTGACCGGTGTCACGGGACATCTTACCCTGTGAAAATGACTTCCAACCTGACATCCGCACCGATCCCCGGGCTTGTCCGGCACCTGGCAATACCGGCAGGAACCGGCTTTTTCTTCAACACCATGTTTAATGTTGTGGACACCTGGTATGGCGGACGGCTTTCGACCACTGCCCTTGCCGCCATGTCGCTCTCCTTCCCGGTTTTTTTCCTGATTCTGGCAATCAGCAGCGGCGTATCGACCGGCGCAACCGCCCTGATCGGCAATGCCCTCGGGCGCAAAGATCATGATGAGGCCCGATGCTATCTGCTCCAGTCACTCTCATTCGCCCTGTTGCACGCGTTGTTCCTCACCATAGCCGGGCTGGTGCTGGCTCCGCATATTTTCATGCTGATGGGCGCACGGGGTGAGTATCTATCCCACGCATTGAGCTACATGAACGTTATTTTCGCCGGCAGCACGTTCTTTCTGCTCAACTACGTGATGAACGCCATACTCAATTCACACGGCAATACCCTCGCATACCGCAACTTTCTGATCGTCGGTTTTTTTCTCAACCTGATTCTGGATCCGTGGTTCATGTACGGCGGCGCCGGACTCCCGGCGCTCGGATTGGCGGGGATTGCGCTGGCAACAATTTTCATTCAATGCCTTGGAAACGTTTACCTGTTCGGTCAATTGTCAAAAACCGGCAGCATGCCCTCTTTCCGCCTGGCCGATCTTCGTCCCCGCTGGAGTTATTTCCGCGAGCTTTTCAGACAGGGGTTTCCGGCAGCCATGAATATGATGACCGTCTCGCTCGGCATCTTCATCATCACCTGGTTTGTCGGTCGTTTTGGCGAGCAGGCGGTGGCGGCATACGGCATTGGAACACGCATCGAACAAATTGCCCTTCTGCCGGTCATGGGGCTGAATATTTCCACTCTGGCCCTGACCGCGCAAAATTTCGGGGCAAAGAGACTCGACCGCATCCGTGAAACGCTCCGGGTCTCGCTTCGTTATGGGGTTTTACTGGCTGTAATCGGTACCGTGGCGGCACTTCTGTACAGCCGGCAATTGATGGTTTTTTTCACCAGTGACCGCTCCGTCATTGATACCGGGGTCGGATTTCTGGCCGTCGAAGCGTATGTACTCCCCGCGTACGTTCTGGTCTACATCTCTGTTTCAGCCATGCAGGGCATCAAGATGCCGCTGTTCGGTCTCATTATCGGGCTTTACCGCCAGATAGCCGGACCGGCCTGTATATTCCACCTGTTTACGACAGTCATGGGAATGGGGCTTATCGGCATCTGGTGGGGAATATTCGGGATAACGTGGTCGGCGGCGCTCATCGTTGTCATCTATGTCAGCAGAACACTAGCCAAACTGGAAAAGGATCTTATACCATCATGAAACGGGTAGCAATCAGTACTCTTGGATGCAAAACCAATCAGTTCGAATCGGCAGCCATGACCGAACAACTGAAAACTGCAGGATATCGGATCGTTCCGTTCAACGAACCCTCCGACATTTATATCATCAACTCCTGCACTGTCACGGCACGCACCGACGCCGAAACCCGCCGCCTGATCCGCCGCGCCCGGCGCCTGAATCCCGAGTCACGTATTATCGCGACCGGTTGCTACGCCCAGGTGGCGCCGGGTGAGCTGGAAAAAATGCCCGAACTTGACAGCGTGCTCGGAAATCAGGAGAAACTGCGCATCTCGGAGCTGCTGGAATCGACCGAACTGTCGGTTTCGGACATTGCCGCCATCGGCCGTGCCGAACCGCTCAAGCTGACCAGCTTTGCCGAGCATACCCGCGCCTTCCTCCAGATCCAGAACGGCTGCAACTCGTTCTGCAGCTACTGCATCGTCCCGTACGCCCGCGGGCGCAGCCGGAGCGTCAAAACCGCGGATATCCTCCAGGGGATCCGGGATCTTGCCGCCAACGGCTTCAAGGAAGTTGTGCTTACCGGCATCCACCTGGGTGCCTACGGCCTTGACTTCCCGGCGCCCACATCGCTGACGGCTCTCGTCAGGCAAATAGATGCCGGATCCATTGTCCCCCGCCTTCGCATCGGTTCGATTGAACCAAACGAGGTGAGTGAAGAGTTGCTGGAACTGATGGCCGGATCACGAAATATCTGCCCACACCTGCATCTACCGCTGCAGAGCGGCAGCGATGCAGTTTTGCAGCGGATGGGAAGACCGTATACAGCGGGTTATTTTCGGAAGATCATGAGGAGGGTTTCCACCGCTTTACCGGATGTGTTCATCGGCGCCGACGTGATTGCCGGGTTCCCGGGAGAAACAGAGGCCGAATATAATGAGACCGTCCGACTGCTCGAAGATCTCCCGTTCTCCGATCTCCACGTTTTCCCCTACTCCAGCCGCCCCGGCACCAAAGCAGCCGGCATGCCGGGACACCTCCCGTCGCCGGTTGTTACCGAACGGGCCGCCCGGTTGCGCACCATTGCAACATCAAAGAAAAAAATATTTCTGGAGCAATTCATCGGAAGGGAGCTTGATGTACTGGTACAGGGGTGCAATGAGACATCCGGCATCTGCAACGGGCTGTCGCGAAATTATATTTCAACGTCCTTTGCCGGCGAGAAGTCGCTGATAAATAAAGAAGTATCGCTCCTGATTACCGGCAGCAACGGGGAGGGCTGCTCCGTATCATGAGATTGAACGTTTCACTCGTTATGCGTTATCAACACTTCCCTTTGTCAGTCGCAGGATAATTTCCGTGTGTTCGGGATATTGCTGCACAAGCATTTCCCTGTCCCCCATTTCAAAGTCGGCAAAGTCAAATCCGGGCGCAACCGTGCAGCCGACCAGGGCATACTCTCCCTCTCCCGAAAGTTCCGCACCAAACCAGCACCCCGCCGGAACAACAGCCTGATACGTTTCATCTGCCGTACAACCGGAACCCAGTCGTATCGTTTTGTGTTCGCCACCGGGTGTCAGCATATGAACCGTGAGAGTTGTCCCGCTATAAAAATGCCACATCTCATCAGATGTTATGCGGTGCAGCGCGGATATATCATTTTTTCCGAGCAAAAAATAAATTGCCGTGCAGAACGACCGCTCCCCCCCGAAGCGTTCCGGAAGAGCCTCCTTCGGCACTGTCTCGGTGCTGCGATAGGTTTCACGATACCACCCCCCTTCGGGGTGCCTGATCAGGTTCAATTGTTCAATCAAGGTTTTAATACGGCACCTCCCATCCTATCGGCAGGTAACGATATTCCACGTCTCAGATGTACTGTCATACACGATTTTGGCCCGCCTGCATTTCAGCTACGTATGGACCTGCTCAATCTTGCGCTCCAGTGTATAGCCTGAATCCGTAAGCTCGCACCACTCACGGGTTACAAACTCTTCGATCATGGTATGCAACAGGTCGGGATTGACCCTGTCCAGAGGAATCTCGATCCCTTCTTCCTGTTGTTCGGTCTGCTCTGCGTGAGACATTTTACGGTGACTCCTCAGCCGGTTCAGCCATCAGCAGTCTGTTTTTCGGGGTAATATCTCCCGGAATCATCTGGGTATACACCCGGTACCCCTGAGAGCGCAAGCGGGATACTCTGGCGGCATCAATGGCCAGTGCCCCATCCATCCACCCCTCAAGTCCGCCACGGTCGCCATCGGTCAGATTGTGACAACAGGGCAATACCGCAACAACTGCCCGTGCTGCAACTGCCCGTTCGAGAATCAGGTCCGTAAGCCCGCCGCAGGCATGGGCCGAGACTACAATATCCGCAGGATACAGCATCACATCACGAATATCCATCTCGGCAAATTGCACGCGCTCTTTCAGCCGTGGCCAGTCATTGAATAACGTTTCCGAGAGAGCTGAAGCGCTTTTGGAGATACGTCGATCAATTGCGAGAGCCATGGGAGAGCTGTCATCAAGGATCAGCATGATCTGCGCCAGCAGCCCATGACCACACGCCAGGTCGACAACACGTCCCCCCCTGAAACGGCGGCGCACCCGGCGGGCTACCTCCCACGCTTCGTACAATTCCTTACGCGGCAGACAACCGGCGCGGCAGACCGCCCGGGCAATGGCGTCAAACAGGGTAGCTCCGCTGAAGGAAGGGAGCAGTCTTTCGGTGAGCCGATTGCGCGACGAACGATCCATGGTTCAAGAGGTCCTTATGGCCTGTGGAGAATAAAAATGACGCCGTGGGATAACGTAGTTGACGTTGTTGATTCAATGTCAAGTTAGTCATTAGAATGTCCCCTTTGTCCAGGAAATACGTGCTGTAAGAAAAATTCTTACAAAAAAATCAGCGGTTATCCGACTATTCAAATGGTTCATAATAAGTAATATGTAATATTACAGCATGTTTATTATCTATCATTAGTTCTACTCCGTGTTTTGGATTTTTATTCACATTAAGAGGCACAACAGCCTTTGAGGGAGATAATATGTCGTTTTCACGAAATTCATTTAAGGTGGTCACGCTTTTTGCCGCGTTCGGTCTGTTTCTTTGCGCACTGTCCGTCGAGGCTTCCACAGGGCGGCACGAGATTGTTTTTATCGAAAGCAATGTCGCCGATTACCATACCCTGATGGATGGCGTAAAACCGGGGCTGGAGGTGCATCTACTGGATGCCATGCAGGACGGTCTGGCGCAAATGGCGCAAATTCTGGCCGGGCGCAGCGGCATCAGCGCCATCCACCTGATTTCCCACGGCTCGGAAGCCGTGCTGCAACTGGGTACGCTGAACCTGAACGCGCAAAACCTGCAGGCCCATGCGGGCGACCTGGCCACCATCGGCACCGCCTTGAACCCGAACGCCGACATTCTGCTGTACGGCTGCAATGTGGCCAAAGGTTCGGATGGCGCGGCTTTTGTGCAAGCGATAGCGAAAGACACCCACTCGGTGATTGCCGCCTCGACCGACTTGACCGGAGCTGCGGGAAAGGGCGGCAACTGGGTGTTCGAGAAAAAGACCGGGCAGATTGATGCAAAAAAAGCACTCTCCGACAGGGCATTGCTGGACTATGATTGGCTGCTGAAATTGCCCGAAGATGGCGCTTATACTTTTACTGATGCAACTCTCGATAGCCCGATCCCCTGGTCGATTACAACATCTGACGGATTTTTCGTCCTCAGTTCTTATGATGCAGTAACCGGCATTGCCGGTGCCACCCAGGCGGATGGTTTTGGCGCGTTTATTAGTAACACTTCTGTAGATACCGCTGCTGACAGCTATATCGAAATTAAAACCACTACTACGGGCAGCTTTCAACTCACTTCAGCGACGATTGGTGAAATTATGTACTCACCCATTGCAGACGGGTGTAAATTTAGCAACGTATATGTTGTAGGGTATGCCAATGGAGTCCCAGTTTGTCAGACAGCTCCCTATGACAGCACGTTATCATATGAAACTGCGTACAACATTAACTACACCCCCTTTTCAGGTAAAACCATTGACACGCTGAGAGTGTATTACTCTACTGCTAATGATAGTTCTACGACGCAAAGCGTTTTTAATGTTGTTGGCATAAGTATTAAGGGAGCCTCAAACACCCCCGCACCGACTGCCGCCCCCACCATCAGTGCGATGGCATATATGATCGGCTCCGGAGCACATTTTATTGACAAAGCGCACACGGCGAACATCGGCTCCAGTGATTTTACCAGTAAAACGCTGACCGTCTCGATCAACAACGCTACAGCCTCGGATCTACTCAGCATCCACAACCAGGGAACTGGAACCAACCAGATCGGCGTCAGCAACGGCAACGTTAGCTTTAGCAACAACCCGATCGGCACTTTCAATTTCACTTTCGCCGGCAACACCGCAACTTTGACCGTTACATTCGCCAGTAGCAACGTCACAAAAGCAGCACTAGAGGCGCTGCTGAGAAACATCACCTATGCCAATTCCAACCTGGCAAGCGTTGCCTCGCGCACGGTCAGCTTTACCGGGACGAACGTCAGCGGAACGTACACTCCCAGCACCGTCACGATTACCCTGACGCGGCCCGGATTTCATCAGTTATGGGGGTAGCAGCATTGTTGGTCTATAACCCGTAAACGAAGCTCCAATACTCAAGGGAACATTGTTAATTCATCCCCTTATTACAAAGCTTTTTTTGTAAGAAAAATTCTTACAAAAAAATCAGCGGTTATCCGACTATTCCAACGGTTTATAATCAGGTTATATAGACGCATACGGAATTACTATAATTGCATAACA
>CAIYZD010000333.1 GCA_903930585.1 uncultured Geobacteraceae bacterium
CTTTTAACTCAACAATATCAGGCTGTTATAGCGATAGGTACAGCCAAGCGACATCAGGCTATTCAAAGCATCTTTAATGTCCTTAAAACAAAAATTTGGAAGTCACTTTTTGCTAAACTGATAAGTCCGACAGACTCCTAGTTTTTTCCTTGACGCCTTGTCGCCCCGCTTTGGCATGCCGACATAGACGACCGCCTTCTCAGGTGGAATCGCCTGCTTTACGTAGTCAACCTTATCCAAGCTCTTCTGAAATTCCTCTTCATACTGCCGCAGGCTGTACCGTTCATCCGGGATAAATGCCTGCTGTCTCTGGGGCCAGATTTTCAGCGTCAGCTTGGTCTCGGCAACACCATAACCGAGCACCCTCACAATACAGCTCATTGCCTGCAGACCCTTTATCTGGTCCGGCATATAGAGCAGAATCTCCTTGTCTTCCTGGCGGATTGATGTCGAGCCCTTGCCATCCTTGACTGCCAGTGAGTAATTCTGCTTTGGCTGGCTCACTTCCTCCTTGCCGATATTCGTTGATAGTTCTTCGGCTGTCCGGTCATCGGCAACCGAAAAGATCGTCGCTGTGTTGCTGGCATTGAAGATCGCCCGCCTGCCGGTCTCCTCATACACCGCGTCGATCAGGTCGAAAGACTGTGTTCCGATTACCACACTCGCACCGTAACTTGGTCCGACATTCAGCAGTTCTTCCAGCTTCGGCAGTTTGTTCAGTGCCGGTAGCTCATCCAGGAAATACCAGATGCGTCGTGACCGGTCCTGTACGAGATCAAGGTGATGGGTCATGAACAAGTCGATGAAAAGGGTCTGTACCGGCTGGAGTGATTTCTTCATCCGATTGCCGGACAGGATAAAGATGCTTCCCGTCCCTTCACTCAAATACCTGCGGATGGAAAAATCTCCATCATTTTTCGCCAGTAGCTCGAACGGCTTCACATAGACCATCAGCGTCACGAAGAAACTGTGGGACGTTGACGAGTCGCCCCTTTCCAACATCCCGGCAGCCCGGGCACATTCCGGTGTGCTCGTCAGCCGGGCAAACATCTTTTCGACCGTCGAGTTCAAGGCATTCCACAGGCTCGCGTTCGAACGGTTGGTATTCAGCCACCAGTACTTCATCAGTCCTGCAAGAATTTCCCGCGCTCCCTTGTTCCATGGGCCTTTGTTATCTGCCACGGTTTCGGGAATGATCCGGGCCGCGATATCATCAAAATCAGCCATACTGCTGATGTCATTGGCAAGGCTCCATTTGATGCTCCGGGCGTCACCGGGACAAAAGATATGATCGTTCTGTTCGTCATAATGCGTGGTCACAAAATCTTCCTGCTTGGCGCACCAGATCAGCGACCGGTCGCCCCGGTACCTGACATCATCAAGGATGCGCAGTATTGCCTGGGTCTTACCCTGCTGCGGTCTGCCAATGAACATGAATGATAAATTCTCCAGGGTGAACGGGATGGTTACCTTGCCTATCTTCAGGGTTCCAGTACCCCGGTCTTTTTTCATGATCTTTGAAAGCTTGCGCGGCGTAAAAGCGCTGGCCCCTCGATTATGAATGTTAGAAGTCTGTTCGTGCTCCTCCCGACGGGCGATAATAGAACCGATTATCAACGTCGCCACAAAGGTAATGCCGCCACAGATCCACGCCCACTTCATCCGCTCCCGCACCCACAGAATAATCCTGGATATATCCTCCATCAGCTCCCGGTCATTCTGTTGAATTGCCACTCTGAGTTGGGCAGGCATTATCCAATCCTGCCGCAATCCAATGCGGGCATCCAGCAGCGACAGTTCGCAACGTAGATAGAACATCAGTGTCCCGGGAGATCTCTTCTCTATCTTTTCTCCGATGCGGTCGCCGACAAACCCGGTTACAAGTAGCGCAAGGACTGTAGCGACTATCATCCAGATGCGTATCGAGCTATACCACTGGACGACCTTGTGGAATAAACTCAGTGTGCCGGAGACTCTTGACCGTTCCATACGCCTGACTACCTCTTGAATGCTTCGTAGCGGGTTCTGATTCGCTCCATCGCCG
This sequence comes from uncultured Geobacteraceae bacterium, assembly GCA_903930585.1. Taxonomy (GTDB): domain Bacteria; phylum Desulfobacterota; class Desulfuromonadia; order Geobacterales; family Pseudopelobacteraceae; genus JACRCG01. The sequence goes on from CAIYZD010000333.1 coordinate 2,045, forward strand.
CTGAGTCCTCACGGTGCAATTCTTCCAGAGCAATCTTGGTGAAGGCGGTTCCCAGGCGGATGTCCTTGGTAGTGATAACGAGCTGCTGCAAAACTTCCATCAGTCCATCCACCCTGACGGCCATGGAATCAACCCGCGCGCTCAGAAGTTTCATCTCCTTGGCCATGCGCTGTTCTTCATTCGCTCCGCGGATAAGAGAGCGAATCGCCTCCATCCGGCTGCATTCATGTTCATCCCGGTATGCATTAACCAGGGTCATTTCAGCCGGTGTCAGTTCGACGGTTACCGCCGTTTTGATGATCTTCTTCATATCCGTTGTGCCTCAATAGTCGCCAATGGTTTGCCATCTGCCCGACCAATGGCGATATTTACTGAAAATGTCCCTTTTTGTGGCGATTTCATCAGGACACCAATGTTGCTACTGGCGTCATAATCACTGGTTTTCCCATGGCCGATAATTCTCAAAACCTCCAGTAATGATGCGGGTTCTCCAGTATAATGACAGGTACGGACGGCTTGCGTAACGTGCCATGAACATCCGACATATCTCCTCAAACTGATTGATGCCATCATCTTCACCGTTTCTCATTGCTGCTCAGCTTACTGGGGAGCGGCTGTCCAGTTATCGTTGTGACCTTGGTCAGAAATTGCTGCAGATCGAAAGAGCGGAAACCGTCATCGGCAAGATACTCTTCCACCAGTTCACCCAGTTTGACCCGGATCGCCATCTGGCCTGCCCGCTCTTTTTCCTTGGCCTTGCGGATCATCTCCAATCCCTTGAGCCTCATCTCTTCTGCTGTCAGTGCCTTTTTGCTCATGCGTGTGCTTCCTCCAAAATTCAGATTGCGAGTTCGTGATCCTGCTGATGTTGCAATTCATGGGAATGTTCGGTATCGAGCAAGATCCCCTGAGTCAGTTCCTTGCTCTGACCATCATTCAATTTGCCAGCTTCAGCCTTAAGCTCCTCCAGTCGTTCGGTGTAGATGGTCTCCAGAGCTGTGTTGCCAGCAGTCAGATTCTGTCCGTCTCCGACTGCAAGATCCTGAGCAGTTAATGCCGCTTCTTTTAGGTCTGTTGTCTCCCGTTCCATCCCGACCGTCAGGGATGCTGGTGCCTGTGCTCTCTCGTTCACCGTCAGGGTTTCCTTTGCCTGAAGTTCATGACCGACCGCCTTCAACTCGCTCAGGTACTCAGCTGGAGTAATGCCGATGGCTTCGAGCTGTTCGGTATGTCGATTGACCATTTCGGTTTCTGACAGGTTGGGATTTTTCTCGCTTTTGGTCTGCAGCTGTATAAGTGCCTCGCGGGCCTCTTCCGGCAGATGCGGAAGGCGTTTCTCCAGATCACTCCTCAGTTGGTCGGCATTGGTGATCGACTCATGACGTTTACTGAAGAGATCGTTGATCTCCTGCCGGTATCCTGCGAGCTCGGGAATTTTCTGTCCGGCGGCTCCGAGATGCTGTTCGATGCCATAGCCAAGGGTCCGGGTTTCATCGGCCAAGTGTGAATAAAAGGTCTGAATGATGGTAGCTTGATGTTGAAACAGTGAACGGTTCTCCATTGCGGAAAAGCTACCGTCGGGCCGGTTCACCATGTTCATAACGACGAGATGGGCATGCAGGTGGACGTCGTTTGCCCGGCTGGCGCTGTGCATGAACATGGCGGCGACCATCTTGCCCGGTACCCGCTCAGTAATGCCATCATGCGTCTGCCGGCCAGAGAGAACGTGATTGTCGATGAACTCGGCTGTTTTGGTGACAGCACGATCAAAGGCTTCGCGCACTGAAAGATCGAACAGACCCGCCACGGAAAATGATTTCGGTGCACTCAGGGGAATGTCAGTGGCAGCATTACGATGGTGGGCCTGTTCGCCGTTATCCCTTCCAACGAGACGGCTGCTACCGGATGGATCATATCCGTAGAGCAGATTATTGAAGACCTCCAGATTGACCCGCCCTTGCAGTCCCAAGGTAGACGCACCCCGTCCGACCCAGACGGCATTACTGCCGGTCATGTCGACATGGGAAAATAGTGGATCGCGCTGGTAGTAATATTCTGCCGCATTGGCGGCACTGACCTTCATCGGTTTCATTATTTGAACGCAGCCCAAAAACCCAATACGAACAGGACCGCATAGGCTAAAAATATTTCCATGGCATGTCGTTTCAACGGGGCAATTGCACTGGGGAAGATGGTCGGATCGTTCCGGTACAGCTCGATGAGCCATGGGATACTAATGACCAGGACAACCAGAATACCAACGATAAAAATTCCCGTAATGGTCATGCGCACCCAGAAGCTAAGCCGCTCCCGAAATTCGGCACGGACAATTCTTTTCTGGTTCCACTCTTGAAACTCTTGTTGTTGCCGATGTATCCACTCATCAGTCGATTTTTTTCGGTTCATATTTTCCTCACATACATATGAATTTTCCGCCATTAACTTTCGTATACCATCGCTTATGTAAAGCTGTCAATATGATAATTGACAGTAGTGAAAAGACATGGTATTGAACTTTTATGAAAACTAACCATCGAATAAAATTGCTACGGTTGTTGTTCGGGTTGACACAGGAGGAGTTGTCGAGTCTGGCGGGAATTTCGCGTCCGGCCCTGGTAAGCTATGAACAGGGGGGGTATAGCCCCATCGATGACATCATCATTCGCCTTGCCGACATCTTTTCAGTTGAGCCAGGGTATCTCCGGTACGGGTCACCGGTTATCCTTAATCATGTCTGGATACCGAGCATTCCAAAACACTCCCTGAGAAAACAGAACATCATCGATGAGTTGGATAAGCTGTTCCCGGAGTTAATCCAGGAAAACCGGTTTACCGGCTTGGTGACGGGAAATCTTGCGGATGGCAACTGCACGTTAATCTTTGGGCGGGATAAAAACTTTGACAGTCTGTTGCTGACGAACCGCGAGCTTGCGGAAAAGATCACGGCTACTGCCGGCGGGTTGGTTTGCCACACCATCGAAGACAATACTTTCGGTACTATCGAAACCTTTGATGCAGATTGCCTGTCGTTTATCTCCGCGCAAATCGAAGAGTTCGGGATTGAACTTGATTTCATGGCATTACGCCAGGCGTTGACAAGGCTGACGGCATTAAAAGCCAGAACGGTTACCAACCTGGATGCCGTGTCATTGGTGCTTGAAGCGCAGCACAATGCTCTGATCCGCGAGAGGTTGCTACAGGCCGGCGATGCTGCCAGTCGTATTATCACAGGGCAAAGCCTGGAAGAGATAGCGAATGGCAATTCGTCACCAACGATCGACGTAACAGCCTTTTCCGATCAGTTGTCGCGGTCGTTGTGCGTCATATTCAAGGCTGCCTACGACCTAATGGCAAAAGAACGCCTATCAAACCCTTCATTTACGAACAATCCGTGAGGGAATATTTCTGAGCAATGACATATTTTGTCGTAACTCAATGTTATATTAAATCAAGCCGTTTTTAATTGTGAGAACATGGGAAATCACCAAATTTACAACATGTCCTTTACTGCAGGTGGACTGTTTCTCAGAGAATCCGTTGAGATCGCACAGCTTTATCTTGAAATACAAGATTGGAATCTGGTCCGAGTAAGATCGCTACAGCAGAATGTCCTCCAGTCAAGGACCGAAAGCAGTGCAGTTCGGGTAATAAGGGAAATCTGCAAGCGCCTCGAAAAATTAATTGGCGATGAACTGAAGGTGGTGGCAGAAGGCTCATTTCAGGAGCAAAAACAGATTCTTTGGCTTGCCATTTGCCGACATCATCGTTTTATTTATGGTTTTGCAGTTGAGGTCATTCGGGAGAAGTACCTTCAATTGAACCTCGATCTGCTTCAAGAGGATTACGATGCCTTTTTCAATGCCAAGGCTGAATGGCATGATGAACTGGAGCAGCTTACCGAGTCTACTCGCAACAAGCTTCGTCAGGTAGTCTTTAGAATGCTGCGTGAGGCTGATTTATTGACCAAAGCAAACACCATCAATCCTGTGATCCTGAGTGCGCAGGTTGCTCGTGCTGTCGCCAGTCATTCACCGGATGATCTAAGGATCTTCCCATTATCAGACAGAGACATCAGGGAGTTGTTGCAATGAGCGCCGATTTGGAATACAGGCCGATTCAGGAACGATTTCAACATCTGCTGACGCTGATCAGCAGTGAAAGATTTTTGAAACGGCAGGGATTGGGCAACGAAGTTCCTTTCTTCATCTGCCCTTACAAGTCTGAAGAAGCCGTTGAAATGGGACGTATTCAAAAACAACTCATAAACCGGCTGAATCAGGGTGGCGTTCGGATCTTGGAAATTAATCTTTACGACACATCAATTGAGCTGCTCCGTCGCCGTGGCATCTGGGATCAGATCCTTGAAATGGAAACTGAGGTTGCAAAGGATGAGATAAAGGAGCTGCTCCAAGGGGTTCTCGATCCTGAAGCTCACCTCATACCTGAAATTGCTGGAAGAATGCAACTGACAGAATTTGATGTCATGTTCATCACCGGAGTTGGCGAGGTGTTTCCCTATATCCGCTCCCACAATGTTCTTAATAATCTGCAAAGCACTGCCAAAGATCAACCGACCGTGATGTTTTTTCCAGGTGCGTATACCCATTCTCTGGAACACGGCGCTTCGCTTGACCTCTTTGGCAGATTGCACGACGACAAGTATTATCGGGCATTCAATATATTTCACTGCGATATCTGATACGAGGGAGTTCTGATGGAATTGCGTGCCATATTCAGCAAACCGGTAGACAGGACAATTGAAGGTGTCATCAAGGCTGACGATGCAGCCAGTCTCCGCATAGAGGTTGACGAATATGTTTTGACCAACGAGGTCACTAAACGCCTTGAAGCATTCCTCGACGCCTACAACAATTACGAGGGAGCTA
>CAIYZD010000334.1 GCA_903930585.1 uncultured Geobacteraceae bacterium
CAAACAGCTGGTCGGCGCCGGTTTGCGTGAACCAAGCCTGGATGGACTCACCCCCCTTCAACAGATCGATCAATGCCACAGCATTATTCGAGGTATTGAGGATAACAAATACACCTGTTTGCAGCAGATACGGAAACTACTCAAGGAACAGGGCATTATCATTTCAGAGGTTAAAGATCTGACTGCGCGTGAGCGCTCGAACCTGAGAGACCACTTCGCGACAAATATCTATCCATTACTTACGCCCCAGTCAATCGATCCGGCCCACCCGTTTCCCTTTATCTCGAACCTGTCTCTCAATCTGCTGGTCACCTTGAACTGGTCCGACGGAATCAACCGGCAACTGGCTCGCGTCAAGGTACCGGTTGGAGCGGGCACATCCCGTTTCATCCCCGTGCCGGGCAAAAAAGAGCGGTTCATCCGCCTGGAAGATCTGCTCATGAGCAACCTGGATATGCTGTTCCCCGGAATGAAGGTAATACGATGCGACCTGTTCCGCGTAACCCGCAATGCCAACACGGAACATGACGAGGAAGAAGCCGACGACCTGCTTGAGATGATAGAAACAGAGTTAAAGGAGAGGCGTTTCGCCCCTATTGTGCGAATGGAGGTTGTAGAAGGGATTCCGGTTTTTCAAAAGGGGAGGCTGGCTGCGGAACTGAACATTAACGAGAATGACGATGTGTTTGAGGTCCCGGAATTGCTGGCCATGCGGGATCTGTTCGAACTCTCCCGGCTTGATTATCCACATCTGCACGATCCGCCACATCATCAGATTGTGACTCCGCAACTGGATTCCGAGCGGAACATTTTTCATATTATCCGTGATGCCGGTTCAATACTGCTGCAACACCCGTATGAATCGTTTTCTGCCTCGGTGGAGCGCTTTTTGCGTGAAGCAGCCGTGGATACGAAAGTACATGGCATCAAGATGACCCTTTATCGCACCTCCAGCCAGAGCCGCATTATTGACGCCCTGCTGCTTGCCGCCCAGAACGGGAAGCAGGTGGCGGTCGTGGTGGAGCTGAAAGCGCGTTTTGATGAAGCCACTAATATCCGGCTGGCCGAGCAGATGGAACGGGCCGGTATCCATGTCACCTACGGCGTGGTCGGACTTAAAACCCATTGCAAGGTGATTATGGTCGTGCGCGAGGATTATAACTCCCTGCGGCGGTATGTCCATATCGGAACCGGTAATTATCACGCCGAAACGTCCCGCATATACAGTGATATCGGCATACTCAGCTGCAGCGAAGCGCTTGGTAATGATGTAACCGAACTGTTCAATTACCTGACAACCGGATTCAAACCGCGCAGGAAGTATGCCCTTTTGCTGACCGCCCCCCTTTTCCTCAAACAGGCGCTGCTGGCAAAGATAGAGCGCGAAACCGTACTGCACCGTGAAGGTGGCAAGGGTTTGATTCAGTTCAAAATAAACGCCCTTGAAGATGGCGATATTGTCAAGGCGCTCTACCGGGCTTCACAGGCAGGAGTCACTATCGACCTGATCGTGCGTGACACCTGCCGCCTGCGCCCCGGTATCACCGGGTTGTCAAAAACCATCCGGGTCATCAGTATTGTCGGGCGCTTTCTGGAGCACTCCCGGATATATTATTTTGGAAACGGCGGCACCGAAGAGTATTTCATCTCATCGGCCGATGCGATGAAACGCAACCTGGGAGCACGGGTAGAAATACTCTGCCCCATAGATCCACCGTCGCTGGTCCGTGAAATTCGCTCGATCCTTGACGTTCACCTGCAGGATACCCGCTCTGCGTGGGAAATGCAGCCAAATGGAAGTTATATTCAGCGCATGCCCGATGATTCTAACGGAGCCGGTAACAGCCATTACCAGTTAATAAAACATGCGGAACAACGGGTTGAGTTGCATCGGAAAAAAATAAAGAAAAAGAACTCTTCAACGAAAGACGAATAACTGCTGACCCATCTTTCAGAGACGGATACTCACCTGAAATCGGAGGAAAACATGAAACTGGATGAAATAAAAGAGATCGCAAAACAGCACAATATCAAAACTGGTAAAATGAAAAAGAACGAACTGATAAAAGCCGTTCAGGCGGCAGAAAACAACGACGCCTGTTTTGAAACCGGGCAGGTTAACACCTGCGGGCAAGATGCCTGCCTTTGGCGCGAGGAATGCGTGTGATCTGGAGCGTGGCGATCTGCTCTACAGCAGAAACATCGGTGCCTATAGCGGAGCGTCATCAACTCATTTCAACTGTTTTTCGCCAGCCACGGTTATTCATATGAATCGCTGACCGGCCTTCCATATGATATTCCTTATTAAAAGGTTTCCCAACTCGGGCGGCCCTTTAATGAAGTTTATGCTTTCCATCTAACTCCGATCAACTGGGTGCTATCAAATTGTTTTTGCCGCGTCATGATCTTGGTGACGAATAGGGGGTTGGTATGGTTTCGACTGAGTTCTTCAGGGAAGCGGTTTCTATCGATAATATACGCAGTCACATCCGGGCGTTGGAAGGGATACGACATCCGTTAGCTGCGCCAGAGGCACTGGAGCGTGCCGCCAACTACATAACAGAAACGTTCCGCTCACTGGGATACGAAATGGACGAACACCGCTTCCTGGACAAAGGCCGCCCCTTTCGGAACATTATCGCCACTCGTAGTGGCCTCTCTCGTCCCCAAGAACGAGTCGTCGTTCTTGCCCATTACGATACGGTCGCCGGGAGTCCGGGCGCTGACGATAATGCCAGCGGGGTTGCGGTATTACTTGAGATAGCCTCCGTGTTGGCAGAGTTCAGATTTGAAAGGACCATACACTTCATCGGCGTTAATCTCGAAGAAAATGAAAGTATCGGTGATCCCAACTCCGGGACGCGAGGAAGCCGGGCACTGGCTGCCTACGCCCGCGAAAACGACTGGAGTATCGAAGGCGTTGTTGTTCTCGAATCGGTTGCATATGCCGGAGATTTTGTTGTACAGAACGTGCCGGCGGGGCTCGCAATTCCTGTGTCAGAGGCTGGAAACTTCATCGCGGTTGTGGGGAACGTACGTTCAAGGGAGCTGACTGAAGGTTTTGTACGGGCTGTTGAGAGGTATCGGGTCGACCTCCCCCATGTTGTAATAGAGGTACCTGAAAACGGTGAATTGCTTCCAGACAGCAGACGGTCGGACCACGCACCCTTCTGGGATAACGGTTTCAAAGCGATCATGGTGACCGACACAACGAACTTCCGCAGTCCTCACTACCACCAACCGACGGACACTCTGGAAACGCTGAATCTGGAATTCGCAGCGAAGGTATGTTGTGCCACGGTTGGAGTCATTCTGGAAATGGCACGGTTTACGTAGTGAAGAAAAGCTGCCGCCATCTCCCGGGAAGTAGCGCATGCAGATAGCCCCTCCGCTTCTTGTTTCGGGTGGTGGACTCGATTATCCCTATGAGTACCGCGTAAACCATAGTTTTTCCCCCGATGTAGACCGAAAAGACTGGTTCCTTGCCGCCATTCCTTGCCTTACGGGTATCGGCTGCGTGTATTAGGCCATTGCCACGGTACGTGACCAACACTACCATCTTCCTCCCGGTAGGTTCGTGGACATTGGCGATTGTCGGCTGCATGTTCAAACCCAAGGATGCGGTGGCCCCTCGGTCATCCTGGAAGCCGGCCTCGGGGGGATGTCATCCGCTTGGGGATGGATTCAGCCGGAAACTGCAAAGTTCAGCCGTGTCGTTTCCTATGATCGAGCCGGTCTCGGCTGGAGCGGGCCGGATGCTGCTCCTAAGAGCGCTGCTCTGGCTGCGCGTCGTCTGCTCAGTGCTCTTCTGAACTCAAACGTTCATCCCCCGTACGTACTCGTTGGTCACTCGATGGGAGGACTCTTTATCCGTGTCTTTGCAGACCTCTATCCGGACGAGGTAGCCGGGATGGTACTGCTTGACTCCGTTCATCCCGACCAGCATCTGCGCAGTGCTGCAATCAACACACATATGCGATCCGGTTTTCGCTTTCTCAAAGTCGTTCCCTTGCTGGCACAATTGGGATACGTCCGTCTTACCGGACTTTTTAACTCCTGGACGGAAGGTTTGCCCGCACAGCAGGCCGCGGAGGCAGCAGCATTCCTTTCTACCTACCGGCACCTCAAAACAACGCGTGATGAGTCTCTTGCCTGGGAGACCATCTGTGACGAGGTTCGCGGCATAAGGGGATTGGGAAATACCCCTCTTGCAGTAGTTACTGCGTGCAGGGCAGTTTTGCCTAATCATCCTGAATTGCAAAGGGAGCTTGCTGAACTCTCGTCCGACAGTGTCCATTTTGTTGTCAAAGGTGCCGACCATGTGTCGCTCGTCAGTCGTCAAG
>CAIYZD010000335.1 GCA_903930585.1 uncultured Geobacteraceae bacterium
ACCATGTGAGAATCTAATTTTTCACCCAGCGGCGCACCCCCTCAGGGGGTGGCCGACTTCATCGGAATGCCCGGCCGACTTCCGTCGGAATAGGCGGCCGACTTCGTCAGAATACCCACTCCCGTCATGTTGCTTAGACAAACGAAATGCTCCCCCGCTTACTGTTCAGGAAATATCTATATCATCCTTGGGAGTCGCGAGGATGATATAGGCAAGCGAGTAGCCATACTCTTGACGAGTATGAAAACCTTGGTTGCCCTATACTGATCACCACCCTGTCCGGTCCCCCCAAACGCTAAAATCCCCTTGCGGCTTTCTCCACCCTTCAGCTGCTCCCGTGCCCATTTACATGCATATGGGCATGGTGGGTTTTTACTGCCCCCAGTTTCGACATGGTGCATAGCATTGTTGCCAGCTTTTGTCAGACAGCATTGAGCCGGATGGCTTACCATAAGCCACTAAAAAACCCATGCTGCCGGAAGGCAGATGGGTTGAAATCCTCAGCTAAGGATAGAAAAAGGCGCGCCAGTTACGCGATAGAACGACAACAGGTAATAATTACCAGTTGTCGCTATGGGGGAGGGGGAGGTTCACAATTGCTGTACTGGTAAGCCGGTTGTTGCAAGTGTATCTGGCTAAATTGAATTGCTACAAATGGAGTTTATACTCGCCGCACCTGATATTATGTCTTTCAGGCTTTGTTGCCACAATCTGCTGCAGGGCTGTACTGAACGACTGACAATTCGGCGGTCTCAGAAATGTGCAATACCGGTGATCTCTTCTGACAGCCTATTCGGTGTGATGGGCTCAATTGCTGAATATTCCGCAAAACTCTGGGACTTTCTTTCCAGATCAGTTGACCATTGGTCAAAAGAGTATTACAAGGCAAATCCGGGTTCTGGTCCGCAAGATTTCTTTCGTAGCCACCATGCGCGGTTAAGGCGGGAAATACGCAACATTGTGGGAAATCATTCACGACCTTAAAAAAACAAGAAATCAGCCGTCACCATACACATTTACAGTGGAATTACACCTATGCCATAGTACAACAAACGAATCGTTGCCCTAGCTGGCTTGGTTTGCAAAGACTGGAGGGCATAACTGAAATGTGAAAAATCATGACTGTCATTCTCAGGCCCCAATCAACCTCGTCCCATATCTCCGTTGCTCAGCTGAAATATGGGTAATATTAGACCAAAGGTGGGGGGTGTTTACTATTAAAAATGCTCTATCAACGCTATAAACTCTTCTCGTTTAATTTCGTCTACAATCCATGAGCAGGCGGTAAAACAACGATCGCGAGTCTTGCCGGAAACAATTACGAGAAGTACCGAATCACAGGCCCAGGCAACTCCAAGACGATGTACGACAAGTATCTGGTTGAGTTGGAACATTTCCTTCGCTTGGCGGGCAATACAAGCAAGCCGATCGCCAACATCATTGGTAAGAGGGCTTAGCTCCACAGTAGAGAAGTTAGGGACTTTTTTCCCCGGCCGCTTTACTAGGCCGTGGTGAAGCACCACTGTACCGGTACTGTCGGTTTCCGCTTCAAGAAAAGTACGGTAGAGTTTCAGGTGATCAAAATTTTGTATCGTACTGAATGCGGTAATCATTTCTAATTTCCTTTAGTTTCTCTGACTCTGAATTGCTATTGAATCGTGTACCAGTATATTTTTTTTGTAGACGGATATGTGCCCATGTTGGTTTCCACCGCCAATCTCAGGCCTCAAGCACCGTTCCAACATTTGCGAAAAAAAATCGTTCACCAAGTCGCGCATTGAGCTGTGCCGCTCTAGGAAGGCCAGTGCAGTGGGATACTCCAATTTTTTCAATCTTAAAGCGATCGAATACTTTTAGAGTCTCTTCAAACTGTTTATCTCCGGCAAATCCAAGATGGGTACCTCCAACTATGGCGTGAATCTGTTTTCCACCAAACTTTTCAGATACGTACTCAATGATATTGATGACACCAGCATGGGCGCAACCGAGTACTAACACCAAACCCTTTGGCGAATCAACCACCATGGAAAGATCATCCACCACAGGGTCTGGCCGTAATATCTCACCTGTCGGTGTAACGGCCAGCTGTTGACTATCACCTTTTTCAAGAATGTTTTGGCGAGGGATCTCGCCGGTCAAATATACCCCCGGCCCGATTTCAACCAGTTCTCTGCTCAGATGAAACCGGGCTCCTATTGATTCGAGATAATCACGTTTATAGGGGATGCCGAGATAACGGCGCTGGCCCTCGATCTCCCAGTAACGGGACATGAAAATGCCGGGATGGCCATATATATCAAGGCCTTTGCACCCCTCCAATAAATGGGGCAGACCACCGGTGTGGTCATAATGGCCGTGGCTGATGAGAAGAGCCTTGACAGCCCCCAAGTCTTTGCCCAGCTGGCGGGCATTAGGGACCAAAGTCTGACCTTGGCCAGTATCGAACAGATAATAGCCCTGCGGTGTTTCTAGGAGTCTGTCGGACTTATCAGTTTAGCAAAAAGTGACTTCCAAATTTTTGTTTTAAGGACATTAAAGATGCTTTGAATAGCCTGATGTCGCTTGGCTGTACCTATCGCTATAACAGCCTGATATTGTTGAGTTAAAAG
>CAIYZD010000336.1 GCA_903930585.1 uncultured Geobacteraceae bacterium
AAGCGGCGATTGACCATAGGAGATACTGTTGGCCCCGGCGCCGGGAAAGAATGCTTCACCCCAATAGATCGTGTGACGACCGGCGCGAACGCTGACAGGCACGTCACCCACTTCGTATTTGCCGAAGACGAAGGCATCCAGAAGCTCACCGTTCGGCCCGCCGAAGCGATCCTTGGTGTGCGCGTTCAAACCGAGAGTCGGCGCACCGCCTATATTATGGTTCGAGCTGCCGGGAGATGTATTGTCCAGTCTATCCCGGTAGACCGGGTCGTACCAGCCGGCACCGCTCACACGAATACCATAGTTCTTCTTGTAGACTACGTCAGCTTCGCTGAGCAGGTCCAGGCGGCTCGATACGAGGCCGGGAGCAAAATTGCGGTCACCGTCGTCATGATTGGCGCTGTTAAGAAGTTCCTGGCTCTGATGCTTGAGACGTTGGGACAGGGTGTACCGAAGGGTGTTGTCCCAGTTAATGACAACATCTTCGCTTCCTGTTTTGATCTCGAATGCATTCACGCTACCGCATGCGCCGAAAACTGCAACGGCGGCCGCAACCGTCATACAACCCTGTTTGATGATCTGATGCCTCTGTACCTGCTTCGTGTTATCTTGTCTCGTCATTCAAGCCTCCTGATTTGTTTTCCAATGTGTCTGATATGGGAACGTTCCACCGTCAACACGGCTGCCAATGTAAAACCCCTTTCTTGAGAATCACGCAAACCCGCGGTTCGCAGCGTGAGTTACCCTAACAAATGCGGAGAGAGCATATGCGTTACTATTTGAATTAGATGATTTCCGTCCGGAAAGAGCGCTTTTTCCCCTTGGCAGCGTTAAATCGCCCCCCTCAAAAGCCAGAATTGCGCATGAGCAGTCAGCCGAGGGGTGGCGCGCAGAAGGTTTCCCATTACCGTCGCACGCCATAAAGCGGACTGCAGATTGCCTAACAGTATATGTAGTCCAGCTCCTTGAGAGCGAAAAGTGTCAGGATATAAGGTGGCTGATGTGTCAATTTTCGGTGGTGGTTCCAGAGCGCGGTCCCACCATTTAAGTATCACGGCCTGGCTTTAATGCTACGCCAACTTATCGCCCCCTTCGGGAATGCTCCGAGGCGTGAGGAGGTAAAACGGTGCTAATAATCTGCTGGTCATAGCTTCTCCTTTTCATTGCGTGGAATCCTGAATAAGTAAAATATAGTTTGTTTATATTTATATCTTTCAATACTCACACGATTTAAGTGTGCGTAATTTTTACTGTTTTAAACATAATAAGAGCAACAACAATGCCAAATAATACTTATTTTTACAACATATTTAAAACACTGATCTATTTACAAACAGATGCCAAAAAAAACTGCTATCTATTGATAGCAGCTATAAACAAACTATATCCCCATTCACACATAAGCAAAAAAACACAATAATATTGATTATATATCACATTATAACAAATATTTTGATTATAATATTAATTACACCCTTTCCAGTTCTTTCCACTTGTAATCGATGAGCTCAACCAAGACGCCATTGGTTTTTTTCGGGTGGATAAAGGCGAACTCACAATCACGGAATGGCCGGGCCTTCCCGGTGACGTCGTCGGCAATCGGGTGCGGATTTTTTATGAACGGGTACTCCTTTGACTCCAGTTCGGTAACAGCTTCACGAGTATTTTCAACATTGAACCCAATGAGCATGACCCCCTCACCATGTTTTTCGATCCACTGGGCCACGGGACCGTCAGGTGTAGTGGACGCCATTAGTTCAAAACCGACACCGTCAAGCCAGTAGCGGGCAACACGGATTTTCTCCGGTTCATCCTCATACGGGTCGTCCGGTTGCGCCTTGCCGAGAATTGGCTCCCATATTTTCCGGGCAGCATCGAGATCCTTAACGGCGATACAGAAGTGATCCATTTTTTTTACTTTCACACAATACTCCTTTTTCATGGTTATTGAGGCTCTTGATAAGCATAAAAATCGTCTCCCCCGCCCCTGAAGGTAGGGGGAAACGATTTGTGACTCTTACAAGATCCACTACACATTTTATTCAGGCAACAGGCAGGCCGCCCTCCCTGCG
>CAIYZD010000337.1 GCA_903930585.1 uncultured Geobacteraceae bacterium
TTACTGACTATAAACGCAATGGGATTATTTATTTCGTGGGCAACACCGGCCGCAAGCTGTCCGATTGAGGACATCTTGTCCGCATGCAGCAGAATAATGTCTTTTTCCCTGTTCTTTACCACTTCCTCGTTTATACGCCGTTCAAGATCTTCATTAAGAACCTGAAGTTGCATCCGGTGCTGATGGAGAACTATCTCGGTACGTTTTCGCTCGGTAATATCCTCCATTGCCAGCAGGATGATGTGCGAACCGACGTCTCTTCTGAATATTTGACGGGCGTTGAGCAGAATAATCTTGCGACCGATACCTGGAAAGTCATACTCGACTTCGTAGCCGTTGAACATGGTGTCATGGGGCAGTATTTCTTCGAAGAGTACTCGTAGCGCAGGAATATCCCACTGCCGGTTGCCCACGTCGTAGATGAAATTTCCGATTGTTTCCTCAGGCAAGACTTTGAACGTATTGTAGAAACTGTGGTTGGCTGTAAGAATCTTCAAATCAGAATTCAGCACGACCAAAGGTTCGCGAACGGTTTCAACTATGTTTTCCGCATATTCAAGGGCGCTCTGAACCTCTTTTTTCAAATATTCGCCGGCTGTTCCATCCACGATTGAAGAGAGTATACTGATACTCCCACCAATTTCAGTTCGCATTGCTACGCTCTGCAATTGACCATGGATCTCTGTGGCGTCAGGTCTTGCAAGCTTGATATCGCATCTTTGCATCTCCTCGCTCTGCAGCACACTTTCAATATGATGCGAAAATAGCTCTCTGTCGTCTTCACTTGCAATGTAACTTCCAAAAGGTGTGTCTGTAAGCAGTCCTTTTTCTCTTCCCAGGAGCTGTCCACCGGTAGAATTTACTGCTTTAATTGTTCCCTTCAGATCAAAAATAACATATGCAACTGGCGCAAAATCAAAGAGTTCAGCATACATATTTCGCGATATGACCAGCTCTTTCTGAGTTTTTTTATATACTTTTTCTGCCAACAGGCGGCGAGCGCACCCCTGTAGAGATCCCATGAACATGGCTACGTTGAGCGGTTTCAGCACAAATTCATACACGCCAAGATTGATGGCATCTTTCAGGTAATCAAGATGATCAAAGGCGGTCATGATAAATATCGGAACTTGTTTTTGATTATCATACCTGCGGATTTCCCGGATCATGGCTAACCCATTCATGATTGGCATCTGAATGTCAGTTATTACGATGTCAGGGCTCTGATTTCGGTAGGCCTCCAATCCTTCTTCGCCGTTATCAGCGGTTATCAAAACGTTAACAAACCGTGACAATAACTCGCGGCTCAATTCACGGGTACTTTCCTCGTCATCAACCAACAATACGGTGAGGGTTTTCAGGTGTTTTTGCACTTCCGAGTCATCAATCACGGTCTCTTCCCCTGTCTGGCCGTACGTGTTTTTTGCAAACAAAAACCGGCACGCGGAAAAATCCGCAACGCCGGTTCGAAAAGGTGTAAATAAGAAATTATTTATGAAAGAAGTGTTTGTTGGGGGGAGAGCCCTTTATAAAAGCTGGTGGTGGCCGGGCAATGAAATTGTATGAATAAATTATCAACATGGAGAGGTCCTCTGTTTTCAACTGACACACATAGGTATTGAGTATAGCAGTATCTGCTTCTGATGCAATATTGTAATGCAACTAACGTCAATGTATTTTTGAAGACAGGATGCCTGCTTTGTAATAGACTGGAACGCTCATTACAAAACCGAACGGCAGATCCTGTTTGAATTGATGGATTGCTTGTAAATGTCTGAAGATGGAGAAGTCCGTGCGTTTACGTTTTTTCTTATGTATGCTGATTCTGATCGTTTGTCCGGTATGCACTCTCCTGCCGACTATTCCTGCCTATGGCCTGGAACCGATAAAAATCAGTGTACTTTCCTTCCGCCCTAAACCGCAAACAATGGCGCAATGGCAACCCTTGGCTGTTGCCTTGAAGCAAGCCATTCCGCAGTATGATTTTGTAGTGGAAGCACTTACCTATCCTGAACTGAATACTGCCGTTGCCAACCGTAAAACTGATTTCGTTCTCACCAATCCCAGTCACTACGTACTATTAAAAAAACGGAGCGGGTTATCTGCGCCACTCGCCACCTTGGCCTTCAATGAAAGAGGCCGACCAATCAGCTCTTTCGGCGGTGTGATTATTTGTCGAGCGGATCAATCTAATATTACCTCATTGAGAGACATTAAAGGCAAAACCATAGCAATTCCTGATAAAGAGTCTCTGGGTGGTTATCAGATGCAAGCGTATGAACTTTTTCTCGCTGGTGTTCGTTTACCTCAAGACGCCAAACTGATTACTACCGGTATGCCTCATGATAAAGTCATTGAGGCAGTCCTATCCGGAAAAGCTGATGTCGGTTTCGTACGCAGCGGAGTTCTTGAAGGCTCGGCACAAGAAGGTAAGCTGGATAGTACACGGATCAAGATTCTTAATCTTCAGAATATTCCTGAATTTCCACTCCACGTCTCTACTCCGTTATATCCGGAATGGCCGTTTTCCTCTATGCCCCGTATAAATGAAGACATTGCCCGACGTGTTGCCGCTTCCCTTTTTTCTCTGGAAGAAAACAGAGCCGCTACGCGCGCAATGAACATACATGGTTTTGTCGTGCCGGCCGATTATACCACTGTAGAGAATGCACTGAGAGAACTGCGCTTACCGCCATTTGACAGTGCACCCTCATTTACAATCGGTGACGTATGGACGCGTTATCATTGGCAGGCAATATTTACACTTGTTACAACTGGTCTGATATTGATACTGGGCCTACGACTACTGGTTACCAACCGTAAATTGCATCAAAGTAATTTACGGTTCAAGCAACTTGCCGGAGTATTCCCGGAAACCATTTTTGAAGCTTCTCCTGACGGTTCGATAACGTATGTGAATAAACATGGGTTGGAGCAATTCAGGTATTCGGATTCAGAATCCTTTACTGGGGTCAACATTTTTTCAATGGTAGCTCCCGAACACCGGCAGAAAGTCATTGATCGGGTCAAGGCACGGCTTCAGAACGCCACTTCAAATAATGACCTTTTTGAATACAAGGCGATGAGGGCGGATGGCACCACCTTTGATGCGATCGGTATATCTGTGCCGAATTATGAAAATGGAAAATTGACAGGACTACGTGGTTTTGTCCTTGATATTTCCGTTCGTAAAAAGATGGAAGAAGAGTTGAGGCATAGTGAGGAGAAATTTCGTAATCTGATTGAAAATACCAGCGACTGCATCTGGGAAACAGATTCGCGTGGCCATTTTGTTTATCTCAGCCCTTCCTTCAGGAATATCACAGGTTATCCACCCGAAGAGTTCCTTGGTAAATCACCGGCGGACATGTTCCCGGATGAAATGAAACGGCAACTTGGCGAACAGATGTTTAACAGTATTGCGAATCAGCAACCATTTTACACGATGGAATATTCAGTCGTGCAACGACAAGGTGGTATTGTTACAGTAGAAGTCAGTGGCGCACCCATGTTTGATTGCGAAGGCGAATTTATTGGCATGCACGGCATTACCCGGGACATTTCCGAACGCAAAACAGCTGAAAATGCAGTGCAGCAGCTTATTCATGAACAGACTATCATACTTGATAATGCGGGAGTCGGCATTTCGTTTGTCCGGAATCGTCAACAGCAGTGGGCCAACACCACCTTTGCTAAAATATTCGGATACAGCACGGAAGAGATGAAAGGTTCCCGCACAGTAACGTATTTTCAGTCACAGGAAGAGTACACCCTGTTCACCGAAGAAGCGTATCCCGTACTGGCATCCGGAGAAACTTTTACCAAGAGCCTGCTCATGCCCCGAAAAGATGGTTCACTGTTTCACGCGCGATTCACCGGTACGGCGATCAATCCCGATAATTTATTTGAGGGCAGTATCTGGATACTTTCAGATGAGACAGCTCAGAGAGAGCTGGAGGAAACTCGAAAAAAAGAACAGGCACTGTTAAAACGCTCCGAGATTAAGTTTTCCACGATATTCCAAACCTCGCCTGACATAATAGCGATTTCAGAAAAATCTACCGGCAGGTTCATTGAGGTAAATGATGCCTTCGAGAGAATTGTTGGTTACAGCAGAGAGGAGGCAATCGGCCGTACGGCATTTGAATTAAAGACATGGGGCTCTGACCTGTATCGGCAGCAGATGCTTGATCGGTTGGCTGATCAGAAAAGATTGATGAATTACCAGACCAGGTTCCGACGGAAGAATGGCGAAATTTTTCCTATCCTCCTGTCACTGGAGTTGGCAGAGATAGATGGAGTAGAGTGTTTCATTATCAGTGCCCGTGACATAACAGAACTGGAAAAGATCAAAAAAGAATTACGCAAACAGATTACCCTGGCAGAATCTGCCAATCGTGCGAAGAGTGAATTTCTTTCAAATATGAGTCATGAGATCCGCACCCCCATGAATGGTGTAATCGGTATGGCTTACCTTTTGGAACTGACTGACCTCACACAAGAACAGAAAGAATATGTCGCCTCTCTTAAACTTTCAGGCAAAAATTTATTATCTCTTATTAATGATATCCTTGACCTTTCCAAAATAGAGTCGGGGAAACTTTCCATAGAACCGGAAGACTTCAGTCTTCAGCAATGCATAAGTGATGTTGTCCTGACACAAAAA
>CAIYZD010000338.1 GCA_903930585.1 uncultured Geobacteraceae bacterium
ACAAAAAGGCAAAGGAGCTGCTAAAATCATACGAGTGAGGGAGAGAACACTGGAGGGGGGCAGGTCCATCAAATATCGTAATTAAACACCCTCAAAAAGCGTGTATCGGACTCCCTCATTTATTGAGTTTACTCTCAAGCATGGTTGCGGGCATGATTGTCGGTATTTCCCATACAGATATTGAGAATGTCCCTGCGGAGATATTCCAGCATGTCTTCTGCAGGAGAGGTAGAATAGGATGCGATCAACCTGCAGTGTTCTTCATGGTGCGCTCGCACACCGAATTCAGCAACGCCGGCAGCAGATGCAAATGATTCAAGTCCAAAGCGAAGAACCCCTAATTCAGTACTGCATCTGTCAAAACGGGGTATGAAGAGAGCCTTGCCATCCATCAGTTCCACATCTTCAACGCCATGGACATTGATGTGGAATGCAGCTGCAAGCCGGAGGTACGCATACTCGTTACGGAGTATTTGCCGTTCCAGGAGCGTTGACTTTCGTGCGAATTTAACCAGCCAGTGTTTTTTAGCGTGACTATCAGCAAGTGCACCGTCAGCGTGCAACAAACCATCTTGATCTTCTGTAAGGAGAAGTTTGGGGGATTCTCCCTGAACATCAGAAGAACCGGCGACTGAAGCTCCCTGCTCAATCATATATTCGAGAAAATCCTGTTCTCTGGCGGCAACATCTGTTTTAGTAAAGCCGATGGAATTTCCGGTATCCAGTGGTTCCTGTTCGCCACCTCCCGGAACAACACGCAGCCAACCGACCGGGTATCTGGCACCGGAAGTAAGCAGTGTCCAGTCGGCACCAGGGTTCTCTTTCAGACCAAGCCGGTCAAGCCAATCCCTTCGGCCAGCGCCTGATGGGACAAGATCGAGCAGAAAGGCAGGCCAGCGTTCATGTCTGACAGCAAGAAAATCAATAGGGAATGGAAGCGAAACACGGGGAAATGGTAGATAGTCACCACTCATGAGGAAATCAGTTACATACTGGGCGTCATATTCAAGAACACCACCGCACCCGGCATAGCCAAGAGTGAGCTTGTCCGGGTACGGTGTGAATCGCGCTATGGTAAGCCATTGACCGGAGTAGTTTATTTGTATTGTGCAGAACATGACATTATAATGCATCATCAACACACTGATTGCAATAATTATACTGCATTATAATGATATATTTAATCAAACTGTGCCGAAGGCACTGTTGGTAGGCTTGCATGGAACAATAGAACATGCATTCAACCGATACCAGTCAATGAATGGTTTTTTCTCTCCAATTTCCAACTTCAGTTATCATAACAAACCTCTGCATTTAGCAGAATATCTTCGCGAAAATAATGACTTAATTCTGCAGGGGTACGCAGATCTATCTTCCTTCCTTCGAATATCTGCGACAACTCACGTTCAATTCGTGCCATGGTCAGCATGCCGGCACGTTTTTCAGATATAAATTCCATAATGACGTCTATATCACTGTCTGAGCGAAAATTATCGCTCAATACCGATCCAAACAGGGCTAGCCTCTTAATTTGATTGTGAATGCAGAACTGTCGGATATTTGCTTCAGGAATCACAATCTGAGCCATGATATTTCTCCCTATTCTTTCGATACGGTGCTTGTGTGCTGCCTGCGTGGCCTTCTAAATAATAATGTCGCATCACTTCAACTCGCCTTCCGATCCAGACTCCGATACTGGATCGCCTCGGCAATATGCTGCTCATGGATTGACACACTACCGTCCAGGTCGGCAATGGTACGGGCCACCTTGAGGATGCGGGTGTAGGTTCGGGCGGAGAAACCGAGACGATCCGTGACCAGCTCCAGCATCCGGTTACCGCTGGCGTCCAGTTCACAGTATTTCTTGATGAAGCGAGGCGTCATCTGGGCGTTGCAGTGGATTTTGGTCCCTTTGTAGCGTTCCAGTTGGAGTGCGCGGGATTGTTCCACACGCCTGGCAATGACAGCGGAGCTTTCAGCTTCGCCCCGGTCGGCGAGGTCGCGATATTTAACGGCGGGTACTTCAATATGGATGTCGATCCGGTCCAAAAGCGGCCCGGAGATGCGCGAACGGTAGCGGTGAATGGCAACCGGGGTGCAGGTGCAGGGGTGAGTCGGATCAGCCAGATAGCCGCACGGACAGGGGTGTGTGCACCTTTCTCGACTATTTCTGACTCAAAACGGCACTCGTTTTCAATCCACATTCCTCTCGAAAAACAGCAGCTTCCCGGTTATCCAGAATTCCCCGCTTTTCATCCGATAGAAGGCCATCGCCTCTATTTTACCTACATTCATTCGACGAGAGCATTTCCCGTTCGGTAAATATATCATTGAACCCAAACCATCTTTCAAACTATTTCCCGATCAGGAAACATAGCTTGCTTTATGTCATTATTGGAGCGATAATTCCCGGCCCGGTTAAACAGGATAGGTACGTTAACGAAATCGTTCCTGCAAAAAACCGCAGAAACAATTTCTATCGTACTAAAGGGGAAATATTTATGATTACACAAATAGATACTCCAATTTCACTTGGCCTGGCAATACGAACCGCACGTAAACGCCTTGGCTTAACACAGCCGCAACTGGCTCTGGCTTCAGGTGTCGGTGTGCGTTTCATTGTCGAACTGGAAGCCGGCAAACCAACACTCCGTCTGGAAAA
>CAIYZD010000339.1 GCA_903930585.1 uncultured Geobacteraceae bacterium
CACGAGGCGTTAGCAGACATTCCCGTTACCGAATGGCTATATAAAACAGCCTGTTACGAGACACAAGGTTCAACATTCGGTGCACATCAAAAAGAACTACGCAAATGCCTGACCGAAGATACAATCACGAATCAAATTATAAATACTAGAATTGGAGAAAACTTATGGTTGAGCCCTTTATTACAGCGCTACGTATTGATAAATTTGATTTTAGCAAAGTTAAAATCGCCTTTGATGTCGGTTCACGTGATGGGAAACAGGCTCTGGAAATGGCAGATGCATTTCCGAACGCCCTCGCTTTTGCAGTAGAATGTAATCCCGATACGTTGCCTCTACTGCGACAAAATATTTCTGAGAATTCGAGGGTAAGTGCCATCGAGTGCGCAGTGAGTGATTACTGCGGTGAAACTACATTTTTCAAGATTGATCGTGAAGCTACGGTAACTCCTCACCAAGACGGCAATCCGGGGGCTTCATCTCTTTTTTTAGCCAGACCTGATTATCCACTCGAAGTTTACGTTCAGGTCCCGGTTACAGTAACCTGCCAGACGCTCGATGATATCTGTGAAAGGTACAATATTGAAGGTATCGACATCATTTTGATGGACCTTAATGGTGCTGAATTAAAAGCTTTTCGTGGTCTTAAGAAGCGTATAGAGAAGACTCGCTATATTAATGTTGAACTAACTCATAAGGAAATTTTTGTCGGCCAAGCACTGTTCGATGAAGTTAATGCATATCTAGTCGACTGTGGTTTTGAGAGAATTAGTTCCGTTAACCCCAACAGTTATTTCGAAGACGTAATATATAGAAACCGGCGATACTTTCAGGTTGCACAAACGCACGTTGTTTTGGAGCAACTATGGGGTGGCCTCGGTGATAACCTTCAGCTGTCAACTCTGCCGGAACTCTATGCACGTAAGGGCATTGCCTGCTACTTATCAGCAGATAATGCAACGCGTAATGACGAAATCCGCGATCTGGTGTGGGGAGATAACCCCTTTATCTGCGGCACCTTAAATAGCCCGCCAACGGCAGGGCAGAAAACGATCCACGATCAGCTGTCCAATATTACGATCAAGCAGCCCTTTATTTCACGTATTGAACTGGCACACGGCTTGGAAGCTCGCAATTCTATGCCGGAGATTTTCCGCCGTCCAACCAAAATCGATGCACTTCGAGGAAAAATAATCCTTGATTTGAGTTCGACTTCTTTCACTGGGGGCGAAGAGAAGCTAAAAAGGTATGTACTGTCTGTGTGGAGCTACTACAAATACCGATTGGAAGATTTTGTTCAAATACGCTTCAAAAACTATTCCCCCCAACATGGCCTTCAATACAGCAACATACCGGAGTTTATTTGCGACAGCATCTACAACTACTGGGATGCTTTGTACTCCGTCTCCGGTGTCATCACAGTACACTCCGGCGCACAATCACTCGCTGTTGCCGTCAGGCGTGTCCCTGGGAATTCACTGGAGAATATTCATTGTTATGCTATGCCTATACAGTACAACTCGCGTCTTTAC
>CAIYZD010000340.1 GCA_903930585.1 uncultured Geobacteraceae bacterium
CCTGATGATGACGTTGTCTATCAGGAGACGCTCTCAGGAGACAATAGGAGACAAAAATATGAAGCCATTTTCCGAGAAAACTATTACCTCGCTTCTGCGTTGGTATCATGAGCAACCGGAGCTTGAACGTAAAGAGTGTCATGAGATTCAGAGGCAGCGCATCAATGTTATGATGAACGACGCACGAAAAAGCGGCAGCAAGCCCGTCGCTGACGGAGGTATTTACTATCGAGCTTTTCTTGATGGAATCGCAAGCAGAAACCGATTGCAGGATAATCGACGGTTACGCAGTGACGATGACCTTGAGGCTGTAACAAATATTCGAATTATAGTTGAGAAGGGTAAGTTGAAACTAAAACCATCACCGAAGCTGGACCGTCTGCATGGCGATTTGGGGCCAGTTGTTCAGCGAATGCGAAACGACGGATTGTCTTGGTCCAAGGTCAGCGACTATTTGGCGAAAAATCATAAATTTAAATGCGGAAGAGCGTATTTACAGAAAGTATTTGTTGATCAATAAGGTGTGCGTAATCCGGTGTACTCTCGAAATTCCAGGCAACACCCCTATAAGGAAAGAGTTCCGCAGGGCGGTATATTCCCGGTGTCTTCTGCGAGAATGGACACTTTTTTAATTTTAATCTCTCATGTCAGGAATGGCTTACAGCCAGCCGAGACGCTTACACGCACCGTAGATAAGATATACTCCAACGCCAAATACAAATACCCCGAATGCAAGACGCAAATGCGGACCTTTCATCTGGTTCGCGAGAAATGCCCCACCCCAGGCACCTATGAACATGGTGACAGCGAGAATTGTTGCAGCTTTGACATCCACATTACCATTTTGATAGTATTGCACAGTTGCTGCGAGACCGATCGGCGGTAGTAATACCGCAAGGCTAGTTCCTGTTGCCTTGTGTTGTGAAAATCCTGCCCAGTAAATTAATGCAGGGACAATGACAATTCCACCCCCTACACCAAACAGACCAGATGCCACTCCCCCAAATAGTCCTATGATTATGAAAGTAATCCACTGTGACATCATAAATTCTCCGCTTAGTGGTACAACTGTCCCGTTGCGTCAGGTTGAAGTTACACAGGCTTTTAAAAATTGTGTAATCTCCGGTACCGCCCGTTTTATGAGGTCTATTAAAGTGGCGCGAAGGATCTCGTTAACAACGCTGGCTTAATTGGTTACAACAGTATTTTTTTACCAACTTCAAAGTAAAGATTTTTGATCAGTTTGCCGTCGTTTATGAGTTGTAAAGTGACTTTTAATATGCAGTCGGCGTCTGCCTTAACGAGATTGGCTATCTTTTCCATTTCAAGATGGACCGATTTCAGTACAACTACACGAGTTGCACCCTCAGGTGATTTCATGCCTGCCATGGCATTATATCCCGCAGATTTTAATTCCACGCTGAAGGCATCAGCTACCAGGACGACCGGTCGCACGGGACTGATGATATTTCCCGTCGGTTTTCCGTCGGTGTCAGTAATTTATCCAAGAATCCACTGACCTGGCACCTCATCGCTTTTTGATCCGGCCGGCTCCACCACTTAGAGATCGCCTGAACCGCCGGAAGAATAGTGTGAGCGTAGAGAAAGTTCACCATCTGGTCAGTTGTGGCGCATCCAACCGTGGAGAGTTTACGGGCTTGAATGGTGTGATATTCAATTTCCTGATTATGTGATAGAAATCTATTAAAAAGCAATAAACAACTTTAGCGATTGATGTTGTGTGGTATCTTCAATTCTACGTATTGGAGCGTGGTTCGATTGGTAGATTTAGTACGTCGAATTGACGTATTTAAATATGTCGTATTTAAATATTGAATCCTAAACCGTGAGGTAGTATTTTAATGAAGGCTAATATCAATATCGTTTTAGCTAATTTTCTGTTATGTAAGGCATTTAAAGCTCAGTGGTGCGAAAGTGCCTGCAAAGTAAAAACAATAGCTCAGAAATATTAGAAAGTATTTTGGCTTAAAAAGGTCGATCCAGGTCAGGTGCAGCAGATAGTGATGAATCTAATAACCAACGCTGTAGAGGCAGTTGTAGCCGGGGTTGGGCTTGTAACACTTACGACCGGAGTGACAGAATGCGATGCTCTCTGCATTCAGAAAAGTCGCCTCGATAAAATCAATTCCAGGAGTATTTATTTTTATCGAGGTTGCAGATAACGGCTGCGGAATGGATGAGGAAACCAAGCACCGCCTGTTTGACCCTTTTTTACTACGTCAGCCAATTTTCGCTCAGTAGCCACGTAACGCATTGATTCACTCCAAAAGACTGTTTTGTATTCCACTTTATTCCGGCTCAATTTGCTTGTTCGGGGTTGGATAAAAGTAGCCGACTTATCATTATTACAAGTAGGGGGCATGCATGCTGAGTTTTCTACATCGCCGCTCAATCAGATCTAAACTCCTTCTCATTTCTATGATTTCTGCGTTGCCAGTTGTGCTGGCATTTCTCTACTTTTTGAAAATCGAATACGATGGAAGTTACAATGATGCCAAACATGAGGTTCTTGTTGCGGTTCAATCAATTGCCCTTGATCACAATGCTCAGGTAGAGGGAATAAGAAACCTTCTCATAACACTGTCGCAGTTTCCCGAAGTTCAAAGTAAGAACCCAGTTGCATGCATGCGAATTCTCAATCACATCCTTGAACAAAGCCCATCAAGCTTGAACATTGGGGTTGCAGACCCTGAAGGCAACGTAATAGCCACAGGCGTAAAACAACAATTACCCATCCGCTACAAAATCAACGACAGGAAATATTTTCAGGACGCAATAAGAACAAAGAAGTTCAGTTCTGGTGAATACACTATCAGTAGGGCAATCGGAAAGCCGACTCTGCATTTCGCTCTTCCAATTCTTGATCAGAACGGAATTCCACGGGTGATTCTTTATGCGGCCCTTGACCTCACCCGGTTTCAAAAGCATTTTGCAGCCCAAAATTTTCCTGCGAACTCCTCTTTTAGCCTTCTCGACCATAAAGGTATTTTACTTTATAGATATCCGGAACCAACCACTTTTAAATTTGGGACTCCGGATGCTGCAAATTTATGGAAACCATTGACTGGTGATCAAGACAAAGGTGTTTACATAGAGTTCGGTCGTGATGGCGTGAAGCGAGTAATAGGGTTCGAGCGACTCCACCTTCAGCCCGGCGAATCACCCTATCTCTACATTAGAGCGTCCGTCCCGGACAATTTTGTTATCTCGAAGACCTACAAACTTGTAGGCTTTATTTTGATTATATCGGTAGGTTCCCTGCTGCTCTCATATTTATTTTCCAGTAATCTTGCACGGCTATCCTTTATTGACCCCATAGAGAAGTTGTCCTCAACCGTCAAAGCGGTTGAAGATGGTAATCTTTCTGTGAAAAGCGGGTTAACCTACCTGAATGATGAGATCGGAAGCCTTGCAAATTCTTTTGATATGATGACAGCGGTACTTGCTGAAAAAGAGAATTCCAGGAAAGGTGCTGAAGATTCACTACAAGAAAGAAATGTTCAACTGGAACTTGAAATAATTGAAAGGAAAAAGATCGAATTGGATCTCCATGAAAATGCCATACTATTAGAAGCCGAAATAGCTGAACGTCAAAAAGCCAATGAAGCTTTGCAGCATAAAACCATGGAGTTGGAAGAAGAAGTTGAAGAGCGTGAAGCTGTCCAGCAAAGCCTGGAAGAACAGACCACCGTACTCGAAGAGGAGATTGCCGAGCGTATCAGAATTGAAGAAGCACAAGCCCGTCTTGAAGAACAAATGCGTCAATCACACAAGATGGAAGCAATTGGATTGCTGGCTGGCGGAGTAGCCCACGATTTCAATAATATTCTTTCTGTCATTATGGGATACGGAGACCTATTGGTACATACACTTCCCGACGGCAAAGCACACGATAATGCTGCACAGATTTTGAGAGCATCAGAACGTGCTGCAGATTTGACAAAAAGTCTATTAGCGTTCAGCAGAAAACAGACTTTTAATCTTGAGCGTACCGACGTAAGCCAGTTTGTGGCTGAAAATGTAAAATTTCTCCAACGGGTTATTGGTGAAGATATTGAACTTGTTACGGCTTATCCTTCCTCGACAATGGAGATTTTTGTTGATCGTTCCCAGATTCAACAGGTGCTTATGAATCTTGCTACTAACGCACGGGATGCCATGCAACAAGGAGGACATCTTACCATCCATATTTCATCAATCCTTTTTGACAGTGATTGTAATGCCGCGACCGGATGTGAAAAGCCTGGAAATTATGTGAACATTCAAGTAACCGATAACGGAACAGGTATGACTGAAGAGACTATGGAAAGAATATTTGAACCATTCTTTACCACCAAGGAAAAAGACAGGGGAACCGGTCTCGGGCTCTCAATGATTCATGGAATAATTGCACAGCATAATGGATTTATCCGTTGTCACAGCAAGCTGGGAAAAGGCACTACCTTCTCCATATATCTTCCGCTGTGCGATAAATGTGATCTTTCAGCGATACCTGTCGTGTCTGATAATTCAGCGCTTTTACGGGGTAGTGAAACAATCTTGCTGGCGGAAGACGACTTAATGCTGATGGAGATAACTACTCAGCATCTTGAAAATAACGGGTATAGAGTTTTTCAAGCAAGAAATGGTGTTGAAGCTGTGGAAGTTTTTAATCAGCATGTTGAAGAAATTGATTTGGTCGTGCTGGATGCGATTATGCCAAAGATGACTGGGAAAAAGGCTTGGGATAACATCAAATCTGTTCGGCCGGATGTTAAAGCGTGTTTTATCAGTGGCTATGCTGCTGATATAACAAGTGGTAAAATTGCAGTAGATTATAGTTTGCCTTTTATCAGCAAACCGGTCATGCCAGAAGTGCTTCTAAAAAAAGTTCGTGCGATTCTTGACACTGGTTCAGTGAGGAGCTAAACCCTACGTCCATCAGCATTGACAATGATGTTTCAGCAGTTAACCGGCTGACAGGCTTACCTCACTTATAAGCGCAACCGTATTTTTGCGAAGGCTAAAGAATAATTTGTATTATTACACTAAGTCCGTTTTGGGGAGGATAATGGAATGGTTGGTTCAAATGTAAGAATCGGAGTTCGACTTGGGAGTGCATTTGCGTGCGTTTTAATTTTGATAACATTGATCGTATCATCGAACTATTATCTGATTCACAAAATTGACAATGAACTTGACAATATTGCCGGTAACAATCAAGTGCGAATTGAAAAAGCTTATGAAGCATTAGTAGCAGTAAACAATGCAGCAAGCTCAATCCGTACTTTTGTGCTTCTTGATGATCCTGTTGCAAGAGGTAAACTGATGGAAGATATCCAAATAGCGCGCAAAGAATATAAGGAAGCTGTGGCTAAAGTTGAAGAACTGGACAAAACGGACAGAGGCAAGGAGCTCATTACTAAACTAAAGGAAGCTGTGTCTCCGGCCGGTGCAGCTAATAATAAAGCGCTCGAACTTGCCAAGAAAGGACTGCAAGCCGAGGCTGTTGCTGCTCTGGTAAACGAAGGAATGCCGCTAACTGCAAAAACAGTGGATCGCTTTATCGACCTTCAGAAATATGAGAAGCAACAGGCAAAGCTTCGTTTTGATGATGCATCAAAATTTGGTGAAAATGCACGATTGATTTCAATCATAATGGGTATTATTTCTCTCATAATCGGAGTAATTGCCGCAATATCCATGACTCTCAGTATCACCAGACCTGTTGCATCGCTCGTTGAGTCAAACAAACTATTATCTGTAGGGGATTTAACGGCAAATATTTTGGTTGCAGGCAGTGATGAAATCGGCCAGTTGGCTGATTCAACCCGCAGCGTTGTGGCCAATATGAGGGATATTTTAAGCAGAGTGGCTGAGACAGCACATCAAGTGGCTGCCGCTTCTCAACAGCTGCAAAAAACAGCTGAACAAATTGCTACCGGTGCCGAAGAGGTGGCATCTCAAACAGGCACACTTGCAACCGCGAGCGAAGAAATGGCGGCAACGAGCAGTGATATTGCGCATAACTGCAGCATGGCGGCTGAGAGTTCGCAACAATCCAGTACATCGGCCACCAAAGGTGGGGCTGTGGTTCAGGAAACTATCGCCGGCATGGTGAAAATTGCAGTTCGAGTCAAACAATCCGCCCTGACGGTTGAAAACCTTGGATCCCGGTCAGAACAGATTGGGCAGATTGTGGGTACAATTGAAGATATTGCTGACCAGACTAATTTACTTGCCCTCAATGCAGCGATTGAAGCTGCTCGTGCCGGTGAGCAAGGCAGAGGTTTTGCCGTTGTTGCTGACGAAGTCCGCGCTCTTGCAGAAAGGACAACCAGAGCAACCAAGGAGATCTCTGACATGATCAAAGCTATCCAGAAAGAGACAAAAGAAGCCGTATTTGCAATGGAAGAAGGCGTTGAGGAAGTTGAAAAGGGTACAAAAAATTCTGAAAGATCCGGGCTCGCTCTCCAGGAAATTCTATTCCAGATTAATGAAGTTACGATGCAGATTAATCAAATTGCTACAGCTGCAGAAGAGCAGACCGCAACCACGAGTGCAATTACAATGAATGTTCAGCAGGTAACCACAGTTGTGTATGAGACGGCGCATGGTGCCAGTGAAACAGCAGCCGCATCCGCACAACTGGCAGCAAATGCCCAATTACTTCAGAACATAGTCCATAAATTTAAGATTACGTAATCTTCTGGCGTAAATTATAAGCGTGCATAAATTCCTTTTGGTGTGGTCTCCCCGACAAACGACCGATAACGGTTTGAACTTAATTTACAAAATTGCTACCCACACTAACGAGTTAAGAATGTTAATCAAGCTATCATTTGTTGTTTTCCTGTTTATTATTACGCTGCTGTCATTACCACAGATTTCGACTGCCGCAGAGCACATCATTACCTTGGGTGTACTTGCCCATCGTCCCAAGCCGGAGACGTTGTCGCGCTTCCAGCCATTAGTGAGGTACCTCGCAAAAGAGTTGCCTGATCAAAAAATACGTCTGGAGGTTTTCAGCTACCCGGAACTGGAAGTTGCTTTGGCGGCCAAACGGCTTGATTTTGTACTCACCAACCCAGGACACTATGTACAACTACGCCACCTGAGCGGTCTCTCCGGTGCCTTGGTAACGATGATTGAGCAAGAGAGAGGGCAAGCCATCTCCTCTTTCGGCGGAGTCATCTTCACCTGCAGTGACCGAACCGACATCAACAGCTTGGTGCATCTGAAAGGAAAACGGATTGCTATTGTCGGTACCGGTTCACTGGGAGGCTATCAGTCTCAGGCATTTGAGCTGATAAAGGCCAGAGTGAACCTGCCTCATGATGCCGGATTAGTTGTTACCGGCATGCCGCATGATTCAACCGTACAGGCGGTATTGGATGGTCGGGCAGATGCAGGCATGGTCCGTACCGGTGTACTTGAAGAAATGATTCAAGAGAGGAAACTTGATCTCAGTCGTCTGAAAATACTGAACTTACAAAAGCTACCTGATTTCCCCTATATGTCTTCGACCCCTCTCTACCCGCAGTGGCCTTTTGTGGCACTCCCGCATGTACCGGAAGAGCTTGCACGACGCTTGACCACGGCATTGCTGGGCATGCCACACATTCATAACTCTAACGGCCTCCAGGGGTTTACCATCCCGGCAGATTATACGCCGGTGGAAGATCTACTGCGAGCACTCCGCCTCCCACCTTTTGACAAAGCTCCCAGTTTCACCATACACGACATCTGGAAGCGCTATCCCTGGCAAATTCTTGCTACCCTGCTGGCGGGTGCCATCATCCTGCTGCTTAGCATGAGATTGATCTTTGCCAATCGAAAACTCAAAGACAGTGAGATACGTTACCGCACCGTTGCCAACTTCACCTACGATTGGGAATACTGGGTGGCCCCTGATGGAAGCTTTCGGTATATGTCCCCTTCCTGCAAACAGGTCTGCGGATATGCTGCTGAGGATTTTTTTCGTGATCCGCTACTGCTCATAAATGTGATACATCCTGAGGATCGATATAGTTACACTGACTACATCCATAAGATCACCAAAAGCGGCGAACCTGAGCCGATTAACTTCCGAATAATTACCCGTGATGGCCGTGAACGCTGGATTATGCATGTATGCCGCACGGTCGTCGATACAGACGGGAAATCACTTGGGCAGCGGGCTACTAATCGCGACATTACCGAGCGTATACTGGCGGAAAAAGCCTTGGCAGATAGTGAGCGGTTCTTGAAAACGATTATAGATTCAGAACCGGAGTGCATCAAACTACTTGATATTAATTGCAATTTATCAATGATGAATCGGGCAGGTCTGGAGATGATAGAGGCCGACACGTTTGAACAGGTAAAAGGACATTGCGTTTGCCCATTAATCACTGATCCATTTAAGGACGACTTTATTGCGCTTACGAAACGGGTCTTTAAGGGAATACCTGGAAAACTTGAATTTGAAATGGTCGGACTCAAAGGAAGACATGGTTGGCTCGAAACAAATGCCGTTCCGTTCCGCAATGAGCAAGGAGAAATAGTTTATCTGTTGGGGATTACAAGAGACATTACCGAGCGCAAACAGGCAG
>CAIYZD010000341.1 GCA_903930585.1 uncultured Geobacteraceae bacterium
GGTCGGGGTTCTGGTTCATTCCGTGTCCCGGATCTATCGAATCTCGTGGAAGAATGTTGAAGCGCCCTCGGCAGCTGTTCATAGCGATGAGGTGACCGGCCTCGTCAAAATGAGCGACAGGATTATTCTGGTGCTCGACTTTGAGAAAATTGTCGCCGAGCTCTGTTCCGAAAGCGCCCTTAAGCCACTTGATAGCATGCTGTTGGAACGTGTTGAATTAAATCCGGACCGAGCCCAGAAAACGGTTCTGGTCGCCGACGATTCGGTTTTTATACGTAAAACACTTTGTAACGGCCTTCGTTCCGCAGGTTACATTGTTATTGAGGCTGAAAATGGTTCCCAGGCCTGGGATATCATACAGCAAACAATGCAGAAAGTTGTTCAGGAGGGGGGGACTTTCAAAGATCACATACGGATGATGATTACGGATGTTGAAATGCCCCAGATGGATGGTTTGCATCTTACCTCCCTTGTTCGCAAGGAAGATTCCCTTAAGGATTTTCCCGTTGCGATATTTTCTTCATTGGCTTCAGAAGATAATAAGCGTAAATGGATCGGACTGGGCGCCGATTGTATTCTGACCAAACCTGATTTACCGAAACTGGTTGCTGTCGTCGATGAGTTGACGGCATAATTTCCACTTGACAACCGGGATGGCTCTATGATTTAGTGGCAGATATGAATTCAAACCGCTTCTACGTCGCTTTCAGCTTTTACTTTTGGTTCGGCTTTTATTTCAGGCCGTCTGCCCGGGTAGAAGTGTAAGCTAGGAAGCTATTACACAAACCACAAACCGGGGCAGACGAAAGTCTCCCCGGTTTTTTGCTGACTGTTAACCAGTGCAGCCGGAGCCGGGGGGGAACCTTCGGCTCTCGTTGTTTGCGGGAAAGGATCAGGAGATGATTATCGTAATGAAGGCAGGGGCAGCAAAGAAAGACATGGACGAAGTCCTGCGGTGTATTAAGGATTTGGGATACATGGCGCATGTCATTCATGGAACGACGCGTGATGTGATCGGGGCAATCGGTGACGAACGTGGCAAATCGGCATTACAGGCGCTGGAGACTCTGCACGGGGTGGAAAATATTG
This sequence comes from uncultured Geobacteraceae bacterium, assembly GCA_903930585.1. GTDB lineage: Bacteria > Desulfobacterota > Desulfuromonadia > Geobacterales > Pseudopelobacteraceae > JACRCG01. The sequence goes on from CAIYZD010000341.1 coordinate 1,090, forward strand.
TTCCGATCCTGCAGCCGTATAAACTGGCTTCACTTGAGGTCAAGAAGGAAGCGAGTGTGATTCGGATCAGTGACGATGTTGCTATTGGCGGTACGCAGGTTGTCATCATGGCAGGTCCCTGCTCCGTGGAGAGTGAAGAGCAGATTATTGCATCCGCGGTAGCCGTTAAAAAGGCCGGAGCTCATATTCTGCGAGGCGGGGCATTCAAGCCGCGCACCTCACCGTATTCATTTCAGGGACTAGAAGAAGAGGGTCTGAAATTGTTGGCCAAGGCGCGTGATTTGACCGGGCTTCCGTTTGTGACAGAGGTAATCAATCCGGAAACCGCCGAGATGGTGGCAGAGTATGCCGATATTTTGCAGATCGGCGCCCGTAACTCGCAAAATTTTGCCCTGTTGAAAAAAGTTGGTCAACTGCGCAAACCGGTGCTGTTGAAGCGGGGAATGGCGATGACAATCCAGGAACTGTTGATGAGTGCCGAGTACATCATCAGCGAGGGTAACCAGTCAGTAATCCTGTGCGAGCGGGGGATCCGTACCTTCGAGACGGCTACCCGCAATACCCTCGATTTATCGGCGATTCCGGTTTTGAAAGGAAAAACCCATCTGCCCGTTGTTATTGATCCGTCTCACGGCACCGGAAATCATCATTATGTTGCTCCGATGAGTTATGCAGCTGTGGCTGCGGGAGCCGACGGCTTGATCGTGGAGGTACACCCGGATCCGGAACATGCGTCATCCGACGGTGCTCAGTCATTGAAGCCGGATAAATTCGACATCATGATGCAAAAGTTACGGCTGTTTACCGAGGCGGATGGAAGAACGCTATAAGTACTGGTGTCAAGGGTGAAGGGTGAAGAGAATGACATCCTTCATCCTTCAACCTTTTTACTCTGCATGGTCCGGATACAGCTTTTCTATCTGGCGGAACGTGTCGATGTTATCCAGGAAAATTTCCACCAGTTCAGGATCGAACTGCTTGCCCGCTTCTCCGCGAATAGTGTCTAATACCTCGTTTTCATCCCACGCTTCCTTATAGCAGCGCTTGCAGGAAAGCGCGTCATAAACATCTGCCAGCGCAACGATCCTTCCAAAAAAAGGTATTTCTCTGCCGAGTTTTCCCCTGGCCATGCCGTCTTCTTTTTCAAAACCGGGTAGTGCTTTCTGTGTCAACGGATCGATGTGCCCCGGATAGCCGTTTCCATCCCACCGTTCGTGGTGGCTGATTGCGACAATGGCAGCCGATTCATCGAAATCGGAATATATATCGGAAAACAGGTTGGCGCCGAAAAGGGTATGCAGTTTCATGACTTGAAACTCTTCCGGAGTGAAGCGCCCCGGTTTTTTTAGAATGTTGTCGGAAATTGCAACCTTACCCACGTCGTGCAACATGGCAGACATGCGCAGTACATCCCGATTTTTATCTATTTCCGGTTGCGGTATCATGTTTTTGAATGCCCAGGCTTCGTAAAGCGCGACCGAATAGGTTGCGACCCGGTTGACGTGCGGTCCGGTTTCCTTGGGATCACGCAATTCGGCCATCTTGTTCATGCGCAGAATGATTTCCCGTGTCATCTTGGCACGTTCGATGGCATTTGCTGCGTTGTTGGCAAAATATAAGATAATCTCTTCATCGTCGTGCGCAAACGGGATCGTGTTGCCGTGGTTGTCCATCGCGTTGATCAGTTGCAGAACACCGATACCATCGCCGCGAAAGTTTTTCAGCGGGATAGTTAACATGGATCCGGTCCGGTATCCGGTAATATCGTCGTATGACCTGTTAAAAGAAAACGGGTAACTGGTACCGACATCATAAACGTCGGAAATGTTCAGGATAGCGCCGTTAGAGGCGACATATCCGGCAATCGAGCTGTTGCTGATCGGTACTCTGAAGGTTGAGTAGGGAAGCTTCTTTCCCGGCTGAAGTTTCCGCTGCATCGTATCGTTCTGTGCATAACGGAAGATCAGCTGGTCTCCCTCCCGAACATAGATAGAGCCGGCATCGCAGTTGGTAAAGCCCCGCGCTTCGAGCAAAATCTTCTCAAGCAGAAGATCGATATCCTTGATATGGGAAATTTCAAATCCAAGGTCCATGACTTTGCGAAGTTTATCTTCCTGGCATGCCATAACGGTTCCTCCTTTGTTCAACACATAGAGAACATACTACCTTAATTGCAGTCATTATCAAATACAGAATAGAGGACTGTCCGGTTACTATATTTGAAGTTGCACCCCGATAGCAATTACTTTACGATGTTCATATTTTCAGGGAGGTGAGCGTGATGAATATACGGTTATGGATTATCGCAGCTGTTGTTCTTCTGGTGTTACTGGGGGGAGGCGGATCGGGACGTGCGGAAGAAGACGTGTCTTCTCTAGAAAAATCAATGTCGAATACGCTTGATACCTGGCGCGATGCGCGCTACGAAGAACTTTTTGACCAGTTGGCGCATCGCGGTAAAACATCTCGCGAAGCGTTTGTTAAAATAATGGGTGAAACGACAGTCCGCCCCGCCTGTTGCTGGCAGAAAATGGAGCATTTCAAAGTAATTAATGAAAAGTCAACCGAAACCACGGTATATGTCAAAATCGGACTCGAAGGCACTCCCGCCTCACCGCGATCAATAACGCGCGAATTCAAACTGACGTATCAGGAGGGTGTCTGGAAGATGCGGATGGCGGATATATTTTCCATTGCAGGGGTAACCGTAACAAAACGGAGCGGTACAAAGCGGCATAAAAAGAAAACGTATCTGAATCTTAACTGATCAAAAAAGCCGTGACCTCGTGTCGAGTTCACTGCCGGAGAACAAAGATGAATGACTCAACCGAACGAAGCGACCTGGCAGGTTATGCCTGTACCAGTAAGGCCTCCCGTGGGCGTAAGCATCCAGAAGAACTTCGTGATAATCGACCGGCCTTTGAGCGTGACCGGGATCGCATTATTCATTGCGCCGCTTTCAGACGGCTTGAGTATAAAACGCAAGTATTCGTAAATCATGAAGGAGATTATTATCGTACCCGCTTGACCCATTCGCTTGAAGTGGCGCAGATCGGCCGGGCCATTGCCCGCAAGTTGCACCTGAATGAAGAATTGACGGAGGCGCTGGCTTTGTCCCATGATCTCGGGCACACTCCCTTCGGGCACACGGGAGAGGAAGTCCTGAATCGACTGATGCAGGGATACGGCGGCTTTGAGCATAACATGCAGTCTTTTCGTGTTGTCGACGAACTTGAGGAAAGATATCCCGGATTTAACGGACTAAACCTGACCTGGGAGGTGCGCGAGGGGATTATAAAGCACGCAACACCGTATGACGCTGCCAGCGAGGTCATGGCGGAATTTCTTCCCGGAACTGTTGCGTCGATTGAAGGGCAGATCATTAATTATGCGGATGAGATTGCCTACAATAATCATGACATCGATGATGGACTTAAATCAGGGTATATAACTCTGGAGATGCTGGAACAGGTTGAACTCTGGCGCGACGTCTGCTCCGGAGTGCGCCGGAAATATCCGTCAATTGATGATAAACGTCTCGTTTACCAGACTGTCAGTGCGTTGATCGGATTGTTGATCAGCGATATCTGCACAACCACATCGGATAATCTGGAAAAGTTTGGCGTAACGTCACTCGATGACCTGCGCCGCACCAACCGTGCCATCGTTCACTTTAATGAGGAGATAACCGGCCGTAACCTGGCGCTTAAGCGATTCCTGTTCCAGAACTTGTACCGTCACCACAAGGTTGACAAGATGCGGGTAAAAGCGGACATATTTATTACCCGGTTGTTTGAAACCTATCTCCGTTATCCCAATCTGCTGCCGCCGAAATACCGGACACGAGTCGAACGTTTCGGTCTGGAGCGGGTGGTCTGCGACTACATTGCCGGTATGACCGACCGGTTTGCGCTGGACGAATATAAACGACTGTTTGAACCTTACGAAAGAGTGTAACCATGAAAAAAAAAGCTGCAACGCCGGAACAATTTGACTTTTTTGCATTTCTTTCCCGTATGCGTTATATCAGCCGCTGGGGGTTGATGCGTAATACTGTCCCGGAAAATATCCAGGAGCACAGTCTTGATGTCGCCGTTATTGCCCATGCGCTGGCAATTATCCGCAACACGTATTTCAACGGCACTCTCGATCCTTCCCGTGCGGCTCTGTACGGAATCTTCCACGATGCCAGCGAGATCTTTACCGGAGATATGCCGACACCGGTAAAGCACTTCAATCCCAATTTCAAGCGCTCATTCCATCAGCTTGAGGATAAGGCCCGCAGAAAACTGCTGGCAATGCTACCAGCGGAGCTGGCTAAGGAGTACGAACCGCTCTTCTTTTTTGATGAACAGAAAGAGTATGTATGTGTGGTAAAAGCTGCCGACAAGATTGCCGCTTTGACAAAATGTATCGAAGAGGGGAAGAGCGGCAACCACGAGTTTCGCCGGGCCGAAGCGGAACATTTTGAACAGCTCTCCTCAAGCAACCTGCCGGAGGTGCTCTACTTCCTGGATAAATTCCTCCCCGGTTACCGGTTGTCGCTGGATGAGCTGAAACTGGGGTGAATTACGCCACCAGGTATTTTTCCACGGCATCCGGCCCCATATCATTAATTACGGAAAAGACCCGCTTCGAATCGTCCAGGCGCAGCTCCATTCGACATTCGGCGCCAGGTTCGGCTTTGGTATAGCGGAGCAGAATTTTTGCGCTGAGTTTGAAGAGTTCATCGGACTGTCTGCCGATGATGATGGCTACCGGGGTGTTGCCATCCTGCCATGTAATGGCTGCTTCTCCCGGTTGCCGGGTGTTCTCAAGCTGGTTGTTGTCCCCCTCGCTGCGCCCCATGATCGCCTTGCTCTGCGGGTTGATACGGAAATGGCGACCGGTCTTGAGCAATCTGAAGTCGCGCAGGTTGAGTTCTTCCGAATGGTCGAATACGTCGCGAATCTTGGGAACAAATGACAGTTCCGTCAGCAGGCAGCCGCCAGCCGGACAGGGGTAGTTCCTGACATCAAGATCATCAGCCATCTTTATCTGCACCGAACGTGACCGCCCTTCGATCGCCAACAGTTTGTCGCGATCCACCCACCCCTCTTTTTCAGGGATTGTCGGTTCGAAATGGCGGGCGGAAAGGGGACGGAGCAGCAGCCCTTCAAGTCCGCTTTCCCGCTCGATAACCCGGAGTGTATCGCGACGCTGACTCATCGGCCGTTGACCGAGTACTTCTCCGGTAAACACAAAGTCGGCATCGGTCTCATGCATATACTCTTTGGCTTTTTTGAGGAGATATATACGGCAGTCCACACATGGATTGACTCCTTTTCCATAGCCGTGAACGGGATTACGGACGATTTCGAGGTAATCCGTCCCTTTATGCATAACCTTGATCGGGATGTCATACTCCTGGGCTACGCGGACAGCTTCTGATTTACAGCCGGAGTTTTTTCCGGTACAGGTACAAAAGGGAGAGGTGAAGTTAAGGGCCTCAACTTCTATGCCGAGATCAAGCATCATCTTGACGGCTAGCGTTGAGTCGAGTCCTCCCGAAAGGAGGGCAATTGCTTTACGTTTCATTTAAAGAGCTCCTGGGGCTCCATGACGTGAGCGGTGTCAGTCACAGGACCGAATTTTATGCAAAGCTATCACGTCGCATAAATGAATGTAAAGCTGGAAGTCGAAATTATGACACTTGAACTCTGCCACACTTCTGCTACTATTTTCCTGATATTGATTTCCTGATAATTTCCTGTTGGAAACGGACGCAATAAAAGAGACAATGGACTCGTAATGGAAACGCCATCCGATAAATTTTTTTTAGGCCGCCAGCCGATTCTTGATCGTAGTCAGGAAATTGTCGGGTATGAGCTGCTGTTCCGCTCGGCTGATATTGGTTATGCCGTCTTTGAAAGTTATTCGCAGGCAAGTTCCAATGTTATCACCCATGCTCTTGCCTCGTTCGGAATGGATGAAGTGCTGGGGGGCAAGTTTGGTTTTATAAATGTCCACCTCGGATTATTGCTGTCGGAAATGCTTGAACTCCTGCCGATTGGCCAGACAGTGCTTGAACTGCTTGAAATGATTAAGCTCGATGATACCGTACTTGAACGCTGCCGAGAGCTGAAAGCTCTCGGTTTTTTACTTGCACTTGACGACCATGAATTTAATAATGTCAATCACGAAATATATTTTATTGTCGATATTATTAAGATAGATATTCTTCTTACCGGGATGGATGCATTGCCGGAAGTGGTCAGACAGTTGCGGAAGTATCCCGTCAAACTTTTGGCTGAAAAAGTGGAAACGGTTGAACAATTTCTGATCTGTAATGATTTGGGCTTTGACCTGTTCCAGGGATATTTCTTTGCACGACCGGTCGTGCTTAATCGCAGGAAGATAGATGTTTCTGGCCTGGCACTGCTGAAGCTGTTGCAGCAGTTAACCACGGGCGCTGCACTTGAAGCTATTGAAATGACCTTTAAAGAGAATCCCGGACTTTCCTATAATCTGTTGAGGCTGGTAAATTCGGTGGCTCTTGGGATGCGGGAAAAGATTAAAACGCTTCGCCATGCAATTCTTCTGCTGGGAACGGCCCATTTACGCCGCTGGACACAGCTGTCTCTGTTTGCCGGACACGATTCGCGTGGCATGAATAATCCTCTGCTTGAAATGGCTGCCGTCCGGGGACGGCTTATGGAAATCTTGTTTAAGAAGGTCGCGGGGCGTTCTGCCGGAAATGAGCAGGCGGAAGCGGCTTTTATGGTAGGCATTTTATCGCTGCTGGACGTTCTGTTTGAGACACCGATGGAGGAGCTGATTGCCAATCTGAACCTCAATGATGATGTCGCTTCGGCTCTGTTGAAACGGGAGGGGACGCTTGGCAAGATGTTGCTGCTGGCGGAACGACTTGAACAGACTGATTTTGATGCGGTAATGATTTTGTTGGGAGAATGCGGCGTTTCTCTCGACCACCTGCTGACGGCGCAACTTGAAGCCTTTAACTGGAGAAGTTCGATTCTTCATGAAGGAAATGAGCCCGTTGACAGTTCTCGCCGCATGGTTTCCCCATCTTGACCCTAGACGGCGTGTGACAGCAGAGAACAGCCTGCCTGTACAAACTGCATCTCATTATTCCGGTCGACGACCCAATAAAGATTGTCTCCTCCAAGCATGATGGCAACCGGAGTGTTCAAAGAGAGTGCATACATTTGAGCAACTGAATAGAATGGAAATTTCGCGTACATGACGTATCCCTTTTGCGTTAGTTGGATAGAGATGTTAGTCTTCTTTTCTTGTATAAGCACGATTGATGCCACTATATAATATTCGTAAATGCAGCTAATTGTAAAATCGTGACGTAAAATTGACATTGCCGTGCCGTGGATAGTGTGGTGTTTTTTCAAAATATTGACTGAGGTGTTTTGCATGTGGGCAATACAATTGCTGTCACGCTATCTGGAAGGTAAATCTCTCGATATCGTTCTTGAACATAGCCGGCATGTTGCGGAGCTTGCACTGGAAATTGCCGACCGTATGGCGGTGGCGGCAGATGCTCGTCTGTTTATTGAAGAGGCTGCGCTGCTGCACGATATCGGTGTCTGTCAGGTAAATGCACCGGAACTCGGCCTGTATGGTGCACATCCATATATTATGCATGGCGTGCTCGGACGTGCTATCCTGGAGAGTGAAGGGTATCCGCTGCATGCACTGGTATGTGAACGGCATACCGGTGTCGGCTTGACCCGTGAAGATATTATCCGGCAGAAATTGCCGCTACCGCATCGGGAAATGTGTCCGGAGGCACTCTCAGAACAGATTATCTGTTTTGCCGATTTGTTCTATTCGAAGAATCCGGGACGATTGGGCGAACGTAAAACGGCCATTCAGGTGAAAAAAAAGCTGCTCCGCTTCGGTGAAGAGAAGGTGGCAGTTTTTGAGGCATGGCTCGTATTGTTTCAGTGGAGCGACTGCTCAATTGACGAGGTTACCGTTACGTAACAACCCGGCCTAAAAGCGGTTGCTTTTTTTTTTACCATGTTTTACATTGGGACTCCTTTAAAGCTTCTTTTCAAATTAACTACCCACCAGGCGGTTCCCCTTGCAGAAGAATGCATTAACCATTCAGGATCTTCGGTTACGTATCGACAGTATTGACGATTCAATCCTTGCTCTTTTGAACGAGCGGTCACAAGTCGTTCTTGAAGTTGGCCGGTTGAAATCGGGTAACAACCTTAATTTTCATGTTCCGGGGCGTGAACGCCAGATCTACGAACGCCTGTTGAGCCAGAACACGGGTCCGTTTCCGAATGATGCTTTAAAGAGTGTTTATCGTGAAATTATCTCGGCCTGTCTGGCGCTTGAATCTCCGATGAAGGTTGCGTTCCTCGGGCCCAAAGCTACTTTCAGCCATCTTGCCACCATGCAGCAGTTCGGTCTTTCCGCTGAACTTGTCCCGATGAAGTCGATCCCGTCGGTCTTTGAAGAAATTGAGAAGGGGAAGGCGCTTTACGGTGTCGTGCCGGTCGAAAATTCAACCGAAGGGGTCATCTCCCATACGCTGGATATGTTCGTGGAAAGTAAGCTCCAGATTACCTCCGAAATTCTTCTTGAGGTGCATCACGACCTGCTCTCGCGCACCGGCCGCATTGAAGACATCAAGAAGGTCTACTCCCATGCACAGCCGATTGCCCAATGCCGACAGTGGCTTGAAGATAACTTGCCCGGTATTCCCCTGGTTGATGTGGCATCCACTGCGGTTGCGGCCCAGATTGCCAGCGAGGATTATACCGCAGCTGCCATAGCCAGCGAACTGGCTGCTTCTCTCTACGACCTCAAGTGTGTCAGGAGCAGGGTCGAAGATCAGGTCAATAATTTTACCCGTTTTCTGGTGGTTGCCCGTCAGGGATGCGACCGCTCCGGGAGCGACAAGACGTCGGTCCTGTTCTCGGTCAAGGATGAACCGGGGATCCTTTGCCGCATGCTGGAACCGTTTGCCAAGCGGAGTATAAACCTCACCAAGATTGAATCCCGTCCGTACAAGAGCAAGGCCTGGGAATACATTTTTTTCCTTGATCTGTTCGGTCATGTTTCGGATCCGGATGTTTCAGAAGCCCTGGATGAACTCAAAGGGTGCTGTCAGTTCCTCAAAATCCTCGGATCTTATCCGCGGTCGATGTAGGGGAAGAGTGATGAGCGTGACGATAAAACGTCTGGCTATTATCGGTGTTGGGCTGATCGGCGGCTCGCTTGCGCGTGCACTACGTGAAGCAGGGGCCGTAAAGAGCGTCGTCGGCATCGGCAGATCCCGTAATAACCTTGAAGAAGCACTTTCTCTCGGAATTTGCGACGAGATTACCCAGGATATGGCTGAAGGTGTTCGTGGTGCTGATGTGGTGTTTATCTCTGTACCGGTCTGCGCTATTCCCGGTGTAGTAGCGGAGATTGCATCGGCCTTGGCCCCCGGCTGTATCGTTACCGACGGCGGCAGTGTCAAGACCGGTATTGTCGGCGAGTGCGAGGCTCTCATGCCGTCCGGCTGCTTCTTTGTTGGCGGTCACCCTATAGCCGGCACCGAGCACACCGGTGCGGCCGCCTCGTTTGCCACCCTCTACCAGGGCCGACGTTGCATTCTGACGCCAACGGAACGTACCGAAGCCGCAGTACTGGAGATGGTCGCCCACATGTGGCGGCTTGCCGGTGCCGATGTCTGCTTTATGGAGCCGGGGCATCACGACCGGATATTTGCCGAGATTTCGCATCTGCCCCATATGGCAGCCTATGCCCTGGTTCATGCCGTCGGGACGGCGGATGTGGAGGGTGAAAACGTTCTCTCTTATACCGCAGGCGGTTTCCGGGACTTTACCCGTATTGCCTCCTCCGACCCGGCCATGTGGCGCGACATTGCCTTGATGAACCGGAATGCTCTTCTACAAAGCATTGACGGATTTTCGGCCAGCATGGCCGAGTTGCGACGTCGCATCGAGGCGGGAGACGGTGCGGGGTTAAGTACTTTTTTTACCATTGCAAAACAGTTCCGCGACGGAATTGTCTAACTTAATATTATCCGGAGAACCTGTGACTTCAACTACAATCCAGCCGGCAACATCTGTCAGGGGTGAGATCGTCGTTCCGGGCGATAAATCCATTTCCCACCGTTCAATCATGCTCGGAGCGATAGCCAACGGTGATACCACGGTACGCGGTTTTCTTCGTGGCGAGGACAATATGTCAACCATGCATGCATTTCGTGCCATGGGAGTTGATATACGGGACGATGGTGAAACGATCCGGATAGTCGGTCGCGGTCTGCACGGGCTTACCGAGCCGGGCGATGTTCTTGACTGCGGCAACTCCGGGACTACTATCCGGCTGATTACCGGCCTGCTTGCCGGACAGTCATTTTTTTCGGTTGTGACCGGTGATCAATATCTGCGAAAACGGCCCATGAAACGGGTTGTCGAGCCGCTTTCCCGCATGGGAGCCCGCATTGCCGGCCGTAACAACGGGACGCTGGCTCCTCTGGCTATTACGGGCGGTTCTCTGAAGGGTATCGATTATGTCTCCCCGGTATCAAGTGCCCAGATCAAGTCATCGCTCATGCTGGCCGGACTTTACGCCGAAGGTGAAACTACCGTCAGCGAGCCGAGTCTGTCACGCGATCATTCGGAGCGGATGTTCCGGCTCTTTGGCGCGTCGGTGGTCAGAAACGAACAGGGGGTGACCGTCAGCGGGGGAGTCGAGCTGACTGCCCAAGAAGTGACCGTTCCGGGAGATATATCGTCGGCTGCCTTTTTTATAGTGGCTGCCTTGATTACGCCGAATTCGGAATTGCTGATAAAGAATGTGGGCGTAAACCCATCCCGGACCGGTGTAATCGATATACTCCAGGCCATGGGAGGAGATATTAAGCTTGTTGATGAACGCGAACTGTCCGGAGAACCGGTCGCCGATATTCTTGTGCGATCCTCCCGGCTGAAAGGGATATCGATTTCCGGAAGTGTCGTTCCGCGGGCTATTGACGAATTTCCGGCCATATGTATCGCTGCGGCGCGGGCGGAAGGTGTTACGGACATTCGCGACGCCAGGGAATTACGGGTTAAGGAAACCGACCGGATTACCGCTATGGCTGGCAACCTCGTGAAAATGGGTATTATGGTTACCGAGACAGATGATGGTATGGACATTACCGGTTCAGACCGGCTTACCGGTGGGACCTTCGACAGTTCGGGGGATCATCGTATTGCCATGTCCATGTCCGTTGCCGCCCTGGTCGCCTCCAGCGCAATCACCGTGACCGATATCGGGTGTGTGGCAACATCTTTTCCAACCTTTTTTCCTCTTCTGGAAAAAGTTGCTTCCAGGTAATCGATGATTTTACGACCTGACGGTATCATCGTTGCGATAGACGGCCCCTCCGGCGCCGGCAAAAGTACCATAGCCCGGTTGCTGGCAGAACAGCTCGGCTACATACAGATAGATACCGGAGCGATGTATCGGGCTGCTGCACTTCTTCTCTCACGGGCGGACATCGATCTTGGCGATCTCGGTGCGGTCGAACAGTTTTGCATGACCATCGACATACGGCTTGAGTTAGTTTCCGGCAAACAGGTTGTGCGGGCTAATGGTATTGATGTTACGGATTGGATCCGTACGCCGGAAATGTCGCTCCTTACATCCCGAACCTCAACTCTTAAACCGGTTCGGGATGCGTTGCTGAAAGCACAGCAACAGATGGGTGGCAGAGGCGGAGTCGTTCTGGAAGGACGTGATATCGGAACAGTGGTCTTCCCAGATGCGGAGATGAAATTTTATCTGAGCGCATCTGTCGAAGAGCGTGCCAGAAGGCGATGTGAAGAATTAACCGCCAAAGGGGAATCAGTTACGCTTGGCGAGACTATTGCCGATGTTGTCAAGCGAGACCGGCAGGATTCGGAGAGAGACATAGCGCCGCTCAGGCAGGCGGTCGATGCAATTTTGATTGATTCGTCCCGGCTCTCCATAGACGAGGTGTTGACAGACATGATTGCAATGTGTCGTAATAAAATAAAAACATTGGGATCCTCATCATGAAAGTCATACTTGCAAAACAGGCAGGATTCTGTTTCGGAGTAAAGCGTGCGACACAGTTGGCATTTGAAGCAGCCGGCAAAGATCAGAAAACCTATACACTCGGGCCGATAATTCATTCTCCGCAGGTTGTCGGTAAGCTGGAAGGGCTCGGGATCCGCGCTCTGGATTCTCTTGACGGCCTTGACCATGGGACTATAATTATTCGTTCTCATGGTGTCGAGCTGAAAGAGATCACCGAGGCGCAGCAGAGAAACCTCGATATCGTCGATGCGACCTGTCCGTTTGTCAAAAAGGCTCAGGAGCATGTTATGAGCCTGTCAAAGGCCGGATATGGAGTCGTTGTCGTTGGGGATGCCGATCATCCGGAAGTGCAGGGGATCGTTTCGTACGGCGGCGAAAAGGTATTTGTTGTCGCGTCAGGAGATGAAGTCAGCAGGCTTCCTAAAATGAGCAAGATTGGTGTCGTTGCACAGACGACCCAGTCTTTTGAAAACCTCAAGAATGTTGTCGGTGAATGTTTGCTGCGTGGTGGTGAGATCCGCGTTTTCAATACAATATGTGATGCAACGGCCGTTCGTCAGGAAGAGGCAAAAGAACTGGCCAGCCAGGTTGATTGCATGTTGGTGGTCGGCGGATTCAATAGTGCCAATACGCGCCGCCTCCTTGAAGTATGTGCAGAATTGCAGCCGCGTACCCATCATATTGAGACCGCGGTGGAGATAAACCCGGTCTGGTTCGAAGGCGCCGAGCGGGTGGGAGTGACTGCCGGTGCTTCGACGCCGAAGTGGATCATAGATGAAGTTATGAACAAAATTGAGGAATTGAATAAAAGCGATTGAAATATTTCGATCATATTGCTACATTACAAAGCTCGATAAAAATAGAGGAACGATAAACGTCCAGGGGGTATGGTGTAATGGTGAATTTTAAAAGGCTTGACGCTGCCGGAGAAGAAAATGAAGAACTCGACGGCGACCAGCAGAGCAGTGAATTTGCGGCGCTTTTCACTGAAAGCTTAAAAGATCGTCCCGAACGGGATAAAATAATAGAGGGAACTGTAGTGCGCGTGGATCAGGATACGGTTCTCGTTGATATCGGGTTGAAATCGGAAGGTCATGTGCCTGTCGCTGAATTCCAGAATTCAGATGGTCAGGTCACCGTGCAGGTAGGCGATAAAATTCGTGTACTGATGACTCGTCAGGATGGAAAAAAAGGATATGTCCTTTCCAAAAAGAAAGCAGACTACCTTTCCGCATGGGATAAGATTGGCGATGCCTGTCAGGAAGGCGGCATCATCGAAGGTACTATCACCGGCAAAGTGAACGGCGGTTTTACCGTGGATATCGGCGTCCAGGCTTTTCTCCCTTCGTCGCAGGTTGATATTCGCCCCTCATCCGACTCAGATACCTATATAGGGGTTAATTCCCGTTTCAAGGTTATTAAAATCAATCAGCGTCGTGATAATATTGTCCTCTCCCGCCGTGCCGTGCTTGAAGAAGAACGTACAGCCGTACGCGATGTAACGCTTGAAAAGCTTGAGGAAGGACAGATTGTCGAAGGCATAATCAAGAATGTTACCGACTACGGTGCATTTGTCGATCTGGGCGGTGTTGACGGATTGCTTCATGTTTCCGATCTCTCTTGGGGAAGGGTAGGCAAGCCTACGGATGTTCTCAAGCCCGGTCAGCAGATTACTGCCAAGGTTCTTAAATTTGACCGTTCCAAAGGAAAAATATCTCTTGGAATCAAGCAGACACTTACGGATCCGTGGCTTGATGTGCCGGCAAAATTTCCGATCGGTGTGCGTGTGCGCGGTCGGGTAGTCAGCCTGATGGAGTACGGTGCGTTCGTCGAACTGGAGTCCGGCATTGAAGGTCTGATTCACGTTTCGGAAATGTCGTGGACAAAGCGGGTTCGCCGCGCCGCTGATGTTTTGAATATTGGTGATGAAGTTGAAACGGTCATACTTGGTATCGACATGGGGAACCGTAAAATTTCCCTGGGGCTTAAACAGGTTTCTGAAAATCCCTGGACAACAATTGCTGAAAAATATCCGGCAGGAACCAGAATTGAAGGCCAGATCAAGAACATGACCGATTTCGGAATGTTTATCGGCATTGAAGACGGCATCGACGGTCTGGTACATGTTTCGGATATGTCATGGACAAAGCGCATCAAGCACCCTGGCGATGTGTATGAGAAAGGGAGCCTCGTTCAGGCGGTTGTTCTGAAGGTCGATGTAGAAAACGAGCGTCTTTCTCTTGGTATCAAACAGCTTGAACCGGATCCCTGGAGTCTTGCGCCCGGCAAATATCGTTCCGGCGTACTTGTTACCGGAAAAGTCACCTCCTTGACTGATTTTGGTATTTTTGTCGAACTGGAAGAAGGCATAGAAGGGTTGATTCACGTTTCCGAATTGTCTCGTGAAAAGGTTGCATCAGCCAAGGAGTTTGCGGCAATCGGTGACAACCTTGAAGCGGTTGTATTAAGTTGCGATCCTAAAGAACGCCGGATATCCCTCTCAATTAAATCGATGCATGTTGCTGCGGAAAAAGCTGAATTTGAGCAGTACATGGGATCACAGGGAGAGTCGACGTCTACGTTTGGTGATTTGCTTAAACAGAGCTTGAATAACAGAAATAATTAAATTTAATTTTACAGCCAGAGGGATGTATGACGAAAAGTGAACTTATCGAAAAAGTAGTCCAATCACACGGAATGTTGAATATCAAGGTCTCTGAAATTGTAGTTAATACCGTTTTCGATTCAATTGAAGAAGCTCTTAAATCCGGTGATAAAGTAGAAATTCGCGGATTCGGAAGTTTTACTATTCGTGAACGTCTTGGGCGTGAGGCACGAAACCCGAAAAGTGGTGAAGTCGTACGTATCCCATCTAAAAAGACTCCGTTCTTTAAAACGGGAAAAGAGCTTAAAGAACGGGTAAACTGCTAATTCCACTTTGTATTAAGATTAAAGGGGTTGGCTGCTTTTGCCAACCCCTTGGCTTTTATCGGTTGTCAGGTAATTGCCTAAGTGAAACTATGCGATAAACACAGAGATACGGATGAACTCATTTTTAGTCCCGGTATCGTTTCAATAATTCGCCGTACTCGTCAATCCTGCGGTCTCGCAGGAACGGCCAGATACGGCGTACCTTTTCGCTGCGAGCCAAGTCAATCTCCATGACGATAATTTCCTCGTTTTCCTGAGAGGCTTCAGCCAGAATTTCACCTTGCGGACCGGCGGCAAAACTTCCCCCCCAAAACTGAATACCGAGATCGCGCTGCTGCGGTGAACTTTCAAACCCGACCCGGTTGACAGCCAGTACCGGCAAGCCATTTGCGACCGCATGACCACGCTGCACCGTGACCCAGGCACCATATTGCCGCTGCTGTTCTTCCTCCGTATCGTCCCGATCCCAACCGATTGCAGTCGGATATATCAACAGATCCGCTCCCGCCAAAGCCATCAAACGGGCGGCTTCGGGATACCACTGATCCCAGCAGACCAGTACCCCCAGCGTGCCTACGGAGGTTTTGACCGGATTGAAACCAAGATCGCCGGGAGTAAAATAGAATTTTTCATAAAAGCCCGGATCGTCCGGGATATGCATTTTGCGATAGATCCCGGCAATGGAACCGTCTTTTTCGAACACAACTGCCGTGTTATGATACAGACCAGCCGCGCGCCGCTCAAACAGCGAGGCTACAAGTACCACACCCAGCTCTCCGGCCAGATTGCCCAATAATTCGGTAGATGGTCCGGGGATCGGTTCGGCCAGATCAAAGAGGGCAGGGGACTCAACCTGACAAAAGTAGGTGGAGGTATGCAACTCCTGCAGCACGACGAGTTGCGCCCCCGAGGACGCTGCCTGACGGATCATTCGAGTTGTTTTCGCAAGATTCTCATCACGGTTACTGCCGCATCTCTGTTGGATCAATGCAACGACACGCTTTGTCATGCCAGAACCCCCTGGGGAAGCTGCATGGTCACGCAGTGCAGGGAACCATGCTGTTCAAGGAGTGGCAGGCAGTCTATGCCGATGATTTCCCGTCCCGGAAAAGCCTGGCCTATACGCTCCAGGGCTGTTTGATCGTTTTCAGGATCACGATACGTCGGCGCAAGTACCGCATTATTTATGATCAGGAAATTGGCATAGGTTGCCGGAAGCCGGTGTGCCTGCTCGTCAAAACGGGGTTTAGGCCAGGGAAGAGGGATCAGGCGATACGGAGAACCATCCGGAGCGGTAAATGTTTTCAGTTCCTGTTCCATCAGTTTCAGCGGTCCAAAATGTTCATCAAGCGGAATATCGCACGCCTGATAGATGATGGTATTGTTCGGGCAGATCCGTGCCAGGGTGTCGATATGAGAATCCGTATCGTCACCGGCAAGAAACCCGTGATCAAGCCAGAGTATGCGTTTTGCTCCGACTAGCGATGCCAGCGCCTGTTCTATTTCACTTTTATTCAACTGGGGATTGCGGTTTGGCGAAAGGAGGCATTCCGCTGTGGTCAGAATCGTTCCGAGGCCATCACTCTCGATACTACCCCCTTCCAGAATCATCCCGATTGTGTTGAGGTTCGGGAGCAACAGGCCGTTCTGCTTGAGGCGCTGTGAAATCTGGTTGTCAAAGTTGGCGGGAAATTTGAGTCCCCAACCGTTGAAACCGAAATCAAGCAGGGTCGGCTTGTTATTGAAGATGACGGTAACAGGACCAAAATCGCGCGCCCAGGTATCGTTATTCGGAATCTCACAGATGGTGACTCCGGCAAGGTCTACGTCGGCACCAATCAGAAAGTCAGCAGCGGACGCGGCATGCGGTGCGGTCAGCAGTACCCGTTCAAAGCGGGCAATCTGCTTGATTATTTCAGCAAAGACCGGACGAACGTCATCCAGCATATACGCCCAGTCGGTTCCTTCGTGCGGCCAGGCCATCAGTACGCCATCTTGTATTTCCCATTCGGCAGGTAATCGTGGATTCACGGAAGTTTCTCCATATTGTATTTACTACGGACATCTGATTTGTTTTGAGGCGTGCAAGTATAGAACAATTGCTCGCTGCCTTGCAAGGCAGGTTTTTCAGTTTTTCCGGATTCTCTTCTGACGCTATACCACTCAATGTAAGATATTGACTTCAGCACGTTTGTTACCTGAATGGCTTGCCGCTCTTAGTGAAGCAATCTTCCTGCTACATCCGTCAAAAAACTTCCATTTTAGCTGGATATGTTGTATAAAGATCGCCAACAGATAAGTATCTTATTTACCAGACTATATTACACTTGTAGTAGAAAGCCCGAATGGTGGAACTGGTAGACACAAGGGACTTAAAATCCCTCGGCTGAAAAGCTGTGCCGGTTCGATTCCGGCTTCGGGCACCAGTTAACAATCCAATATGATGTAATGAAGTCTTAAGCCCCTTGAAAATAGGGGCTTTTTTATTGTCTATTGTTTTTTACCGTCCAGTCTGGTATAGCCAGATCCAACTGTTATGGGGGTATGTATGGGGTATCATACTGTACTTCCAAAAACTGCTACCCCCAAAGGAGAATGTACCCCATGCCTAAACAGATAACGCCACTTTCAGAC